>CAKMZG010000001.1:0-7665 GCA_929200335.1 uncultured Alphaproteobacteria bacterium
ATTAATGGCAATGTGTTTTGTACCTTTAAAGCGTTCTCTAAATTGCTGATATATTCAAAAGGCGCGCCGTCTTTATTTTTATGAAATAGGTTTGCAGAAATCTCATCTGTTTGAAAAGAACAAACAATATGATCAACTTCATGATGAATAATTTTTCGACAATGCTCATCGCTTGGTGTTGTCCAAAAAAAGGATAAAATAAAACTAAAAATTTCCCACATGAATGGCTCTTTTAAAATAGAAAAAATCTATATGTTTGAATTCTATGGCGATAATATGGTAATGTGATTAGCTCTTAAAATTAATCTTCTTAACTAAGTTATATACTTCGTTAAAATGAGAAAAAATACCATTGTTATCAAGGGTTTCTACCTCTATATTGCTATAGCCAAAATCTGCTAATAATACTGGCACTCCCGCCGCATTTGCTGCAATAGCATCGGGTGCAGAATCGCCAATCATAATGGCTTTATCCTTATGTCCGCCAGCCAATTCAATAGTCTTTAAAATATGTTGCGGGTCTGGTTTTTTGACATCAAATGTATCAGGGCCACAAATGCATTTAAACCGATGTCTTTGACCCAGTCCGTCAACGACTTTTTTGGCTAACAATTCTAATTTGTTTGTGCAGATTGCAAATTGCCAACCTTCATTTTGCAGGCGATCCATAAGGTCAAATGCACCATCAAAAAAGATGGTGTTTTCAGCACAACAATTTTCATATTCAATTAGGAAGTTTTCAAAAAGTTGATCTAATAATTGGAGGTTAACTTCTTGCCCGTTCAATTCATAAGCGCGACTAATCATGGCCTTTGCGCCGTGGCCAATAACAGAGCGAGCATCTTCCATTAAAACTGGCTGGAGATTTTGTCTTTCCAATATTATGTTGAGTACGGGTATGAGGTCTCGAGCGCTATCCACCAAAGTGCCGTCGAGGTCAAAAACCATTAGTGGTGCAATATTATCTGACATTTCAATTCCCTTAGCTTAACAAGCACCATTTGTAACAGTGTTATGGAGGATATAAAAGTGCTAAAATATGTGAAAGAGGCGAATTAGAAATTGTATCTCAAACCTTGCCATGATAGCCAGTTAGGGGATTCGAATACCTACATTCACTTAAGTTGATTAAGCACTAATGGAAATAAAATGGCAGGAAATCTAAAATACGATGCAGCTTTAGCAGCATTTGGCGAAGTCAAGTCTGGCATGAAACTGGGCATCGGCACAGGTTCAACAGCAGAGGAGTTTGTTAAAGTCTTGGTTCAAGCAGTAAGCGAAGGTCTGGAAATCGTTGGGGTGCCCACATCTGAGCGTACCAAAGAGCTTTGCATTGCAGGCAATGTTCCGCTGACTACTCTTGATGAGACACCAGAATTGGATTTGGTCATTGATGGGGCAGATGAGATTGACCCAAAAATGCGCTTGATTAAAGGCGGCGGTGGTGCGCATTTGCGCGAGAAAATCGTTGCAAAAGCAGGCAAAAAAATGATTGTCATTGCTGATGAGAGCAAAATTGTCGATACATTGGGTACATTTCCACTGCCTATTGAGGTTACTCAATTTGGCTCTAAAGCAACTATGCTTGCCATTGAAGCAGTTGCTAAATCGCTTGATCTTAGCGGCGAATTGAAGTTTCGTGAAAAAGATGGTCAAATTTTTGTCACAGATGAGGGGCATTATATCATTGATGCATCTTTTGGCCGTATTTCTAAGCCAGAGGAGTTGGCACAAGCTTTAGTTGCCTTGCCGGGGGTGGTTGAACATGGATTATTTATTGATATTGCAAAAATAGCTTATGTTGCCAGCAGCGAAGGTGTCAAAATAATAAAGCAGTGAAGACGTCGAAATAATAAGGCTATAAGGTAAAAGGGTATAATTTTTTTTATACCTTGGTTTTTGGTAAAGATAATGAGATTATGAGTGAAATGGATAATCTTATTTTAAAAGGGATTTATAAAGCGTATGAAAAATCTAATGAAAACAGTTTTGGGTTTTGCTGGTGTTTTGCTGGTAATGGGCAATTTGAACATGGCGCATGCAGAAGATATGGCAGAATCGCACATTCAGGCTGCAAAACTAGCTCTATCAGCATCAAAAGCAACTACGCCATTTGATCAAATCTTGCCAGGCTTGTCTGAGCGCGTGAAACAAGGTTTTATTCAAATCCGGCCTGATCTTAGTGATGATATCTCACGAGTGACAGATGAAACAGCTATTGAGGTTGCTGCACGTCGTGGTGATTTAGAAAATGAAGCTGCACGTGTTTATGCAAAAGTTTTCTCGGAAGACGAACTCAAAACCATAGCGGAGTTCTATAATTCACCTGCTGGGCAAAAATTAATCAGTGAAGCGCCAATTTTAGCGCGCGAGATGAGTGGTGCCTCAAAAGTTTGGGCAAATGGTATCTATCGCGATCTATCAGATAAAGTTCGCGCCAAACTTAAAGACAAAGGTCTTTAGGAAATTAAGTATTTAGGAAGTGCGGCCTCTAAGAGGTAATATCTCAAGAGATCTCCCTAAGGTGGTTTGAGACAATCATAAATGAGGCCGCTGAATCAGCTCTTTGAAGCTTGATGTTCTAGTTTCTTTTATTTGAGCGAATGGTTCTCGTCTAAGTAAATTGATTTAAAAACTACACGCACTAACGGCCTGTTTGGTTTAGAGCCATATGTACCAAAAGACAGTTGACGATCGTCTAAACAGGCGCTAAAGTCTCAGAAATTGTCGGTAAATACGATTATGTGAGTGCTGATAGTTAATTGGAGAAAATTGTGTTTATACAAAATCTACTAGTTGTGGTGAGAATGCGCGCTAATGTGATGGGATGAGATCCAACACATTATATGCGCGCTAATGGGCTCCTCTCGGAGCCTTTTTTATTGGGCAATTGACTTTTTTAGTCCTGCCTTTAATACACTTTCAATAAAGTTTTTGGTAAATAGAGTTTACTTATAAATTTCGACTAGATTTAGTAGCGTTGCAAGAAATGGAAAAAGACTATGGCAGCAAATGACCAACAGGATAAAACGAACCCACAAGAGATGACTGGTGCTGAAATGATTGTGCAAGCAATGCGTGATCACGGTGTCAGTGATATTTTCGGATATCCTGGCGGTGCTGTCCTGCCAATCTATGATGAACTGCATCAGCAGGAAGAGATTCGTCATATCTTAGTGCGCCATGAGCAGGGCGCTGGCCATGCAGCAGAAGGCTATGCCCGTTCATCTGGTAAGCCCGGTGTGGTTTTGGTAACATCAGGCCCTGGTGCTACAAATGTTATTACAGCGCTTCAAGATGCGCTTATGGATAGCATCCCGATGGTGGTTATCACAGGGCAGGTGCCGTCTTCTTTAATTGGCTCAGATGCATTCCAAGAATGCGATACGGTTGGCATTACTCGCCCTTGTACTAAGCACAATTGGCTGGTGAAAAAGGTTGATGATCTTGCGCAGGTTTTACATGAAGCATTTTATGTAGCAACCTCTGGCCGTCCGGGCCCTGTTGTGGTTGATGTGCCGAAAGATGTGCAGTTTGCAACTGGCACTTATACACCAAAGCCTGAAAGTGAACATAAAACCTACCGCCCGCAGGTGGAAGGTGATGCTGAGGCCATTAAGATTGCTGCAAAATTATTGCGTGATGCCAAAAAGCCGATCATCTATTCTGGTGGTGGCGTTGTGAATTCGGGCCCTGATGCCAGTGCATTATTACGCACGCTAGTAAAAATTAGCGACATGCCAATTACCTCAACCTTGATGGGCTTGGGCTGCTATCCTGCATCTGGTGAACATTGGTTGGGCATGTTGGGCATGCATGGTACTTTTGAGGCTAATATGGCGATGCATGATTGCGATGTGATGCTTTGTGTTGGAGCGCGTTTTGACGACCGTATCACAGGCCGTTTGGATGCATTTTCACCCAACTCTATTAAAATTCATATTGATATTGATCCATCATCCATTAATAAAAATGTAGATGTTGATGTGCCAATCATTGGCGATGTAGGCAATGTTTTAGGTGAGTTGGTTAAGCTTTTAGAAAAAGACAGCAAGCTTGATAAAAAACGTTTGACCTCATGGCATGATCAAATTGATACTTGGCGCTCCCGTGGATGTTTAAACTACAAACCATCCGATGATGTGATTATGCCACAATTTGCCATTGAACGCTTATATGCGCATCTTAAGGGCAGTGATTTCTATATCACTACAGAGGTTGGCCAACATCAGATGTGGGCAGCCCAATATATTGGTTTTGAAGAACCCAACCGCTGGATGACTTCGGGTGGTCTTGGCACTATGGGCTATGGATTTCCAGCAGCCTTAGGCGTGCAGGTGGCTCATCCTGATAGTAAGGTAGTTTGTATCTCTGGCGATGGTTCTGTTCAAATGAACATTCAAGAAATGTCGACCGCCATGCAACATGGTTTGCCAGTTAAGATTTTTATCCTGAACAATGAGTATTTGGGCATGGTGCGCCAATGGCAGCAATTGTTGCATGGTAACCGCCTATCTCATTCTTATTCCAATGCATTGCCTGATTTTGTTAAATTGGCAGAGGCCTATGGCGGGCATGGTATCTCTTGCGAAAAGCCCGAGGAATTGGATGATAAGATCGCTGAAATGCTATCAAGCGATAAGCCCGTTATCTTTGATTGCCGCGTGGCCGCTTTGGCTAATTGTTTCCCAATGATCCCGTCAGGCAAAGCACATAATGAGATGCTATTGCCGGATGAGGCAACCGATGAAGTTATTGGTTCTGCCATTGATGCAAAAGGCAAGTCACTGGTTTAATTCCAGTCAAATTATTGAGAGGATTTTGAGTTATGAACGCATTACTTCAACCCACTGGTTCAGCCTATTTTGCTAAAGAACAAACAGAAGAGCCAGAACTTCATACCCTATCTGTATTGGTAGATAACGAACCGGGCGCTCTTGCCCGTGTGATCGGCCTATTTTCAGGTCGTGGTTATAATATAGAGAGTTTGACCGTATCAGAAACTGAACATGAGGCGCATCTATCACGGATCACCATTCAGTCGCGTGGTCGCCCTAATATTTTGATGCAAATCAAACACCAGTTGGAGCGTATGATCCCTGTACATAAGGTTATAGATCTCACCCTTGTTGCTCGTGATAAGGGCTATGAAAAACCAATTGAGCGCGAAATGGCTTTGATTAAAGTTAAAGGCAAAGGAGAGGATCGCGTAGAAGCACTTCGCCTTGCTGAGGCTTTCCGCGCACAGGTGATTGATGCAGGTGCAGAGCATTTTACTTTTGAGATCACGGGGCGCACTTCAAAGATTGATCAATTTATCACCATTATGGAGCCTATTGGTCTAATAGAAGTCTGCCGCACAGGCGTTGCAGCGCTTAACCGTGGAGCTGAAAAAATATAGTGGATGCATAAAAATATAATGAGTGGTGATTTGATATGAGCTTTGCGATATTTTTATCGGCTCTAACTTTTGTGTCTATCGCCACCATTACGCCAGGGCCAAATAACTTTATGGTGTTTGCCTCAGGCTTGAATTTTGGCTTTAAGCGCACAATGCCCCATATGTTTGGTATTGCCTTTGGCATGGCTTTTTTATGCTTTTGTGTGGGTTATGGTTTGGGTAAAGTGTTGGAAATCTATCCACAAGTCCTATGGTTTATAAAAGTGACCGGCTCTGCTTATATGCTCTATTTGGCATGGAAAATTGCCAATATGGGCAGTCTTGAAATGGATGAAAATGCCGTAGGTAAGCCATTTAACTTTATCGAGGCGGCTTTGTTTCAATGGGTTAATCCTAAATCATGGATTATGGGTGTTAATGCTATGGCGCTTTTTGCCAGTCAAACCAGTGATGATCTTGGCTATTATGCTAATGTTTGTATCATTGCTGTGCTATATTTTTTGGTTGCTTTTCCTAGCGTGATGGCTTGGACATCTTTTGGCAGCATTATCCAAGGCTTAACGCAAAACCCAAAAGTCTTGCGTAAAATTAATCTCTCTCTTGCAGTTTTGCTGGTGCTATCCCTATGGCCAATGTTAACATAGAATATAACAACCAATTGGGGGATTCGATACGTGTCTAATCAAGACGATTTTCATACTGAAGAACTTGCGCCAAAGCGTGAACCTATGTTCAATATTCCAGTAACTATTTTAGGTTTCTCGGTCATATTGATTGGTATTCATGGAGTTCGAGAATTCATCTTACCCTATGCAAGCCAACTGGATTTTCTGTTGCGCTTTGCCTTTGTACCAGCGCGTTATGTTGTTGATGGTTCGCAATTGCCGCTGTTTGGCACATCCCGTTATTTTTCACCCATTACCTATGCTTTTTTGCATGGCAATTGGGAGCATTTGATCGTTAATCTACTATGGTTAGTCGCCTTTGGTAGCGCCGTAGCAAGACGCTTCGGTGCTATCCGTTTTACTCTATTCAGTTTGCTAGCTGCCGTTGCGGGTGCTGCGCTACATTTTGCTGTATTTCCAAAGGATATCGTGCCTATGGTGGGGGCATCTGCTGTAGTATCAGCCTATATGGGAGCGGCCTGCCGCTTTGCCTTTGTGCCAGGGCGCATGGGTGCTGGTAATGAGGCATTCAACAAGCCGGCACTTAGTCTTATTGGCTCGTTTAAAAATCCTGCTTCACTTATTTTTATTGCAGTATGGTTTGTGATGAATTATCTTTTCGGCTCAGGGCTGGTATCTGTTGTCGGCGAAGGCGCTTCAATTGCGTGGCAAGCGCATATTGGCGGATTCTTATTTGGCCTATTGGCTTTTCGTTTATTTGATGGTCGTTAAAATTTGATGTAGTCAATATTTGTCGCGGTCAATATTTGACCTTGGACAAAAATAGGTTACACTTCTTGTTTGAGGGGTTTTATAGCTAAGTCCGTGTGGAATAATTCAATTTTATGCGGATAAGCATAGAGCATCATGCATCTGAATAAATTCAGCTTGATGCTCTAGGTTCTTTTATTTGCACGAATAGTTCTAGTTTAAATGAATTCACTTAAACGCTACAAGTGCTAGTAACAACAAAAATGAATAGTCAAAATTGATATGTTTTATATGATTTTGGCTATAGCGAGGAGTATATCATGACTGTAGCTTCAATTTTAGCCGATAAAGGTAATAAGGTAATCACCCACGGCAGTGATTCTTCTGTATTAACGGTGTTGGATACATTGGCTGTTCATAAGATCGGCGCCATTATGATCACCAAAGGCAATATGGAAATCGAGGGCATTGTCTCTGAGCGTGACATTGTGCGTGCAATTGCTCGCGATGGGGTGGAGATTGTTAATAATTCCGTATCCACCATCATGACAGGCAATGTGATCACTTGTTCTGAGAGTGATACTATAAATTCCGTCATGGAGAAAATGTCTGCTGGTCGCTTCCGTCACTTACCAGTTGCTAAAGATGGCAAGCTTGTGGGTTTGATTTCAATTGGTGATGTGGTGAAACGCAAAATTGAGCAGATTGAGCAAGAGGCGGAAGCCATGCGTGAATATATTACCCAATAGGCTTCTTAATGAAGGAAAAGAGCGGTGGTGATCGCATCATATTAGGCATTGGTTTGATGGCTGTTGGAGCTTGTCTTATTCCTTTATCTGATGCGGCTGCAAAACATCTATCCTTACAATATTCTGTTATATTTGTCAG
>CAKMZG010000001.1:7675-8473 GCA_929200335.1 uncultured Alphaproteobacteria bacterium
CAAGCGCATTTTTTATTTCGCCTGTGATCACGGTTGTGCTTTCACTTTTTATTTTAAAAGAGAAATTAAATAGAATTAAAGTAATTAGTCTTGCTCTGGGTGTTTTGGGGGCGATGATTATTCTCAATCCTGATGGGCGCTTAAATCTTGGAGTGTTGGCAGCTTTGGCGGGAGGGGCTTGTTATTCGCTATATATCATCACCACAAGAGCCACATCTCAATCTAATGATCCTATTAAAACCCTTGTTTTTCAAAATGTTTTCGGGTCAGTATTAATAACACCTTATCTTTTTATTGCAGGTGAGCCAATTGCTTTGTTGGATTTAGTTTATTGCGCTGTAATGGGAATCTTTGCCAGTATTTTTCATCTTTGTTTGATTTATGCCTGCCGATTTGCCCCTGCATCGATATTGGCACCTATCGGTTATTTAGAGTTGGTGAGTACTGCAATTGTTGGTTATTTTATTTTTTTTGAGATCCCCAGTGTCGCCACCATCATTGGTGCAATCTTTATTATACTTGCTGGTATAATCTTAACTCGCATACCAAGGGGAATGCCAAGGTAGTTAAGCCTGAATAAAATGATTTAATATAACTTAAAATTTTTAACTCAGCTTTTCTTCATTTTTCTTGCAAGTGTTTAAGCGTAATTGCATGATTTTGAAAACCGTATCTATGCGTTTTTGAGCTCTGTCAAGCTTAGCACGATAGCAGCCACACCAACGGATTGTGTTTTTATCAATGGCTTTGATTTCACTTTTAACATAGCGGGTTTTTGGTAAAATTTTCGCCTTATAA
>CAKMZG010000001.1:8483-33804 GCA_929200335.1 uncultured Alphaproteobacteria bacterium
CCTTATAATTATCTGCATCTATTAATACAAAATTACCTTTTTCTGCTGATGATATGGAAGAATACAACGGTTTAGTTTTGGTGGTCACCCAGCCGCAAACCATCTCTGAACCTGGATGTTCTGTTCCTCTTACCAACTTGATTTTGCTTTCAGCTTGAGCATAAGCGAAGGAAACTAAGATAAATAGGGTTGATATAAGTATTTTCTTCATAAGACTACTATTTGTTTTTATTATATTTTTGTGTGCTTAATAATGTAGGTTGCGTTTGTTTTAACGCATGAAATATAAAAGCTTAATATGATGCGCTATATGCTTTAAATGGGTTGTTCTAATTATTATAAAGCTTATGTGTGAATTGTAATGTAAAAAATACTTGTGAGTAAATTATACTAACGTATAGGTTTAATTATATGTTCTAAGTACTTTGCAATTTAAGCCGTGTGGCAAACAGCTTCTATATTATGTCCATCAGGGTCAATTATAAAAGCGCCATAATAATTGGGGTGATAGATTTCACGTATGCCTGGTTTGCCATTACATGTGGCACCGGCATTTATTGCTGCTTTGTAAAATTCATCGACCATTTGGCGGCTTTGAGCTGCAAAAGCAATGTGCAGGGGGATGTTTTTTTGAGAGTCGTCATTTTCACCAAACCAAAATTCTGCCTTATTAGGGGTGTCTTGATGACTATAGCCCATCCAGCCTTGAACTTCTATTATCTTGACGATCCCAAGCGGTTTTAGCACTTTTTCATAAAACCTGTCGCTTATTTGGGTATTTTTTACTGTAAGCCCAATGTGGTCGATAATCATAATCGCCTCCTCTTAGGATTAGACCATAACATGGTTTAGATTGATAAATCTTGCTTTAATATACTTTTTTAGGATCAAATTTAGGCTTGCTGCCATCAAATTTAAGCACGGGTAGGCCATCTGCCAGCTCAATGGTGCGGTAAAAACAAGATTGTCGCCCCGTATGGCACGCAGCACCAAGCCCTGTAAGCTTAACTTTCATCAAAATGATATCTTGGTCGCAATCAGTGCGCATTTCAACCACATCTAAGGTATTGCCTGAGCTTTCGCCCTTCATCCATTGGGCATTTCGTGAGCGGCTATAAAAATGCGCTTTGCCAGTTTTCAGCGTTTGAGAAAGCGCCTCGGCATTCATATAGGCAACCATAAGGATTTCACCACTATTAGCATCGCTGGCAATGCCCATAATTAAGCCCTTGTCATCAAATTTAGGCGCAAAGAGTTCCGTTACATCTTGTTCTGATGGTGGCAAAGGCGCGTTGAATTGTGTGCTGGTATCAGTCATTTTTAATCATGATCATATGAGTTTACCATGCTGATAAAGCGGCTTTGCTCTTGTTTATCTTGTTTGAATTCGCCCGTGAATGTGGTTGTGAGGGTGGTTGAACCGGCTTTTTTGATGCCGCGCATAGCCATGCACATGTGTTCAGCCTCAATCATTACCGCAACACCAAGTGGCTTTAGGGTTGCTTGAATTGCGTGAGCCACTTGAGCGGTCAAAGCTTCTTGAGTTTGTAGCCGAGAGGCAAAGATTTCTACCACGCGGGCGATTTTGGATAGTCCCAAAACTTTGCCATCGGGCAAATAGGCCACATGAGCTTGCCCAATTATCGGCACCATGTGATGCTCACAATGGCTGAAAAATGGGATATCACGTACAAGCACAATATCGTCATAGCCTGCAACCTCATCAAATGTGCGACCAAGGGCTTCGGATGTATCTTGCTCATAACCACCAAAAAGCTCTTCATAGGCCTTTACCACACGCTTTGGCGTATCCAGCAAGCCTTCACGCTCTGGATTTTCGCCAATCCAACGCAATAGGGTTCTAACCGCATCTTCTGCTTCTTCACGTGATGGGCGTGATGTGGAATTTTCTATTTGTTTTTTCACGATAGCGTCCATTAAAAACCCTGATCTTCGTTTATTAGCCCGAATTGTCACTTGATATTTTGCAACAATATAGGCATTTTGTTAAAAAATCTACCAAGCTAACTGGATTAGCTTGTATTTAAATTAGGGTATATGAATGATTGACGCAGTTTACAACGAAAAAATACTAGAATTTGCCGGAAATATTTCTCGCATTGGTCATTTAGATGCTCCAGATGGCTCTGCAAAGGCACATTCTAAGCTTTGTGGCTCTACTGTCTCCGTTGAAATTAAGATGGATAAGGGCGTAATTACGGATTATGCCCATGATGTGAAGGCCTGCGCATTAGGCCAAGCTTCATCTTCTGTAGTAGCGCAAAATGTTATTGGTGCGACGGTCGAGGAAATTACAGATACTCGTGATACATTCACCAAAATGTTGAAAGAAGACGGTGAACCACCTCAAGGGCGTTTTGAGGATTTGAAGTACCTTGAGCCTGTGCGAGATTATAAGGCACGTCATGCATCTACCTTGCTGGTTTTTGATGCACTGATTGAGGCTATTGAAGAGGCGGAGCGTAAAAGCTCTGCGGCATAATGAATAACCAGCATAAACCCCGCAATTCTCAATCCAGAAATTGGCAAGGTGAATGGCGCAAAACACCAGGACGTTTGTTTGGTGTGGGCTTAATTAGGCTCTACCAGCTTACGTTATCGGGCTTTATTGGTAATTCGTGCCGACATCTACCCACTTGTTCTGAATATGGCTATGAGGCCATTGCTCGCCATGGACTTATTCGCGGTGGATGGCTAACTATAAAGCGCGTTGCAAAATGTAATCCGTTTAAAATGCTTGGCGGTTCATCAGGCTATGATCCCGTGCCTAATGATTTAGCTCAAAAAAAACATTGAAATTTATTCATCTTTTGCTATGCCTGTAGCGAAATTAAATTACTATGCACTTGGTGTGATCCATTTTTATTTTAAAATAAGCATTGTGTTGAACACCCAGTGTTTAGAACACCCAGTGTTTAGAACACCCAGTGTTTAGAACACACAATATCTGTAACGCACATCGTATAAATACACATCGTGTAAAATATACATCGTGTATAAATATACAACGTATACCACCCGCGCTCGTTGGCGGGACTGGAAAGGAAAATCTTATGTCTCAAATCTCCATTACATTCCCTGATAATTCTGTTCGTGAATATGATACTGGCACAACTGGTTTAGACGTTGCGAATTCTATTTCAAAATCTCTTGCTAAAAAATCAGTTGCTATGGTGTTAAATGGCACGCTAACGGATTTATCTGATCCGATTGAAGCGGACAGCTCGCTTGAGATTGTAACCCGCGATGATGATCGTGCGCTTGAGCTTATTCGCCACGATGCAGCCCACGTTATGGCTGAAGCTGTGCAAGAGTTATATCCTGGCACTCAAGTAACCATTGGTCCTGTGATTGAAAATGGTTTTTATTACGATTTTGCGCGCCCAGAGCCATTCACACCTGAGGACTTGCCAAAAATCGAGAAGAAAATGCGCGAAATTATTCAGCGCAATGAGAAATTCACTAAAGAGATTTGGACACGTGAAGAGGCCAAGAAGACCTTTGCTGAGATGGGCGAAGACTATAAGGTTGAGCTTGTTGATATGATCCCTGAGGGGGATGATTTAAAAATCTACCGTCAAGGTGAATGGTTTGATCTATGCCGTGGGCCTCATATGGTTTCCACCTCTCAAATTGGTAATGCCTTCAAATTAATGTCTGTTGCGGGTGCTTATTGGCGCGGCAATAGTGACAATGCCATGTTGACCCGCATCTATGCCACTGCTTGGGCGGATGAGAAACAATTGAAAGCTTATTTGCACCGCTTGGAAGAGGCCGAGAAGCGCGACCACCGTAAGCTTGGTCGTGAGATGGATTTATTTCACTTCCAAGAAGAAGGGCCTGGCGTTGTGTTTTGGCATGGTAAAGGCTGGCAATTGTTCCAAGGGCTAACCAATTATATGCGACGTCGTCTTGGTGAACATGGCTATGAAGAGGTCAATGCACCGCAAATTCTTGATAAGGCAATGTGGGAAACCTCTGGTCACTGGGAATGGTATCATGAGAATATGTTTGTTACCCAAACCGAAGATGACCGTACTTTTGCTATTAAGCCAATGAACTGCCCTGGACATGTGGCGATCTTCAAGCATGGGTTGAAATCTTACCGCGATCTACCTGTAAAAATGGCGGAATTTGGCTCGTGCAACCGGTATGAGCCATCGGGCGCTTTGCATGGCCTTATGCGTGTTCGTGGCTTTACTCAAGATGATGCTCACGTATTTTGTACTGATGAACAAATGGCGGCAGAGTGCCTACGCATCAATGATTTGATCTTATCTACTTATGCTGATTTTGGTTTTGAAGAAATTACTGTAAAGCTTTCTACTCGTCCTGAAAAGCGCGTGGGTTCTGATGAGGTTTGGGATCGTGCCGAAAGCGTGATGGGTGAAGTTTTAAAGACCATTGAAGAGAAATCTGAAGGTCGCATTAAAACCGCTATTAACCCAGGTGAAGGGGCTTTTTATGGCCCTAAATTTGAATATGTACTGCGTGATGCTATTGGCCGTGATTGGCAATGTGGTACAACGCAGGTGGACTTCAATTTGCCTGAGCGTTTTGGTGCATTTTATATCGACCAAGACAGTGATAAAAAACAACCCGTTATGATTCACCGCGCAATTTGTGGTTCGATGGAACGCTTTTTAGGCATCTTGATTGAAAATTATGCTGGGCATTTCCCGCTATGGTTAGCGCCTCAACAAATCGTTGTCGCGACCATCACAGGTGATGCGGATGATTATGCCATTGAATGTGCAAAAAAACTGAAGGCAGCGGGGCTTCGCGTTACTACTGATCTTCGCAATGAGAAAATCAACTATAAAATCCGTGAGCATTCGCTTGCAAAAGTACCTGCAATTTTGGTTTGTGGTATGCGTGAGGCTGAAGAAGGCACAGTCAATGTTCGACGCCTTGGTGCTAAACATCAAACCTCTATGGGCTTTGATGAAGCGCTTGCAAGTTTTGTTGATGAAGCCACAGCACCAGATATTAAACGAGCGCGTGAGGCAGAATAATTTATGAAAAAAGCCAGCTCAAAGAGCTGGCTTTTAAATATCTAAACCAAGCCAGCCTTATTCAACATAGCATCAGGTGAGGGCAATTTGCCACGAAATGCCAAGTATAATTCTTCGGGATCTTTTGAACCACCTGTGGAATAGATGTTTTCATAAAGTTTTTTCGCCATAGCTTCATCAAAGACATTGCCCGTTTCTTCAAATGCTGCAAAGGCATCTGCATCTAAGACTTCCGACCATTGATAAGAATAATAGCCTGCGGCATAACCTTCACTTGCAAAAGCATGGGCAAAATGCGGTGTGGCATGGCGCATGGTAATAGCCTTTGGCATCTCAATTTCTTCTAGTATTTTTTGTTGAAATGCCATTGGATCAAAATTTTCAATCTCTTCAGGGGATAATTGATGCACGGCCATATCAACAAGCGCAGAAGCGGTAAACTCTACCTTATCAAAGCCAGAATTAAAGGTACTTGCAGCCAAGAGTTTATCTAATAGTGCTTTGGGGATAGGCTCGCCAGTTTCATAATGCAGGGCAAATTTTTCCAAAATTTCGGGCGTTTCTAACCAATGTTCATAAAGTTGGGATGGAAGTTCTACGAAATCACGGGCTACCGATGTACCAGAAACAGAAGGATATGTAACATCTGATAACATGCCATGAAGGGCGTGGCCGAATTCATGAAATAATGTGCGCGTATCATCCATAGATAAAAGTGCAGGCGAGCCTTCAGGTGGTTTAGCAAAATTCAATGTGTTGAAGATAATAGGCTTTTCACCGCCATTCAATTTATGCTGGCTTTGTAGGCCAGACATCCAAGCACCAGAACGTTTTGAGGGGCGGGCAAAATAATCGCTGATAAAGGTAGCAATCATCTTGTCTGATTTATCAAATACCTCATAGACGCGTACATCCTCATGAAATAATTTTACATTTTTATGCTCTTTGAAGGTTAGGCCAAAAAGTTTGTTTGCTGTATGAAAAGCAGCTTCAATCATATTATCTAATTTGAAATATTGCTTTACTTCAGCCTCATCATAAGAAAATTTCTCAGTGCGCAATTTCTCTGCATAATAGCGCCAATCCCAAGGTTCCAAATCGTGGTTATTGCCTTCACGAGCGATTAATTCGCTTAATTCTTGCGCTTCAATTTCAGCTTTTGAACGTGCAGCGCTCCATACCTGCTTCATCAATTTTTCGGCGGTTTGCGGCGTTTTTGCCATAGCAACATCAAGGCGATATTTAGCAAAATTATCAAAGCCCAGCAACAATGCCTTTTCTTGACGTAATTTGATAATTTGTTTGACTAACTCGCGATTATCACGCCCTTCGATCATTTCACCGCGCGATATCCAAGCTTTAAACAATTCTTCGCGTAATGGGCGGTTATCACAATAGGTTAGAAAGGGCTCAATAATAGAGCGCGAAAGCGTTACACCATAGCCGTTTAAATCTCGTGATTGTGCAGCGCCTTTCATGGCGTTTTGCAAATCTTCTGGCAGTTCCTTGATAATGTCCTCATTTTCAATAATGCGGATATATTCAGCCTCATCAGCCAAAACATTTTGGGCAAATGCAACTTGAAGTGTTGCCAAGGTTTCATTAACCTCTGCCAAACGGTTTTGAGCATTAGGGGTGAGAGCAGCACCTTGGCGTGTGAAGCTCTTCCAAGTTTCAGTTAAGACACGCATTTGCTCATCTGTTAGCTCTAAATTATTACGATTTTGATAGAGGGTATCAATGCGTTTAAACAGCTTCTCATTGCTGGAAATTTTAGCGCTGTGCTGCGGAAAAAGGGGCGCCATTGTACGCTCAATTTCCTGTAAATTAGGATTGGTATGGGCGGAGGTTAAATTGCCAAAAATTCGCGCCACTCGATAATAGGCATCCCCAGAGAGTTCCATGGCTTCAATGGTATTTTCAAATGTTGGTTCATCGGTATTTCCTGCAATCTCATTAATCTCAACCAGATGCATAATCATAGCTGCTTGAAACGCGGGCATATAATCATCCGCTTTAATCTTGTCATATTCAGGCAAATTAAGCGTATTAGTCCATTCAATAAGGGCGGGATTAATTTCTGTATTTTCTGTCATGGCTTTCCTGATTAATGTTTATGAACGATTAGTAGCGGTTAAACAGCGATAAAATAATGGCGTCAAGCCACAGGCTGCACGCGCGGTGTCATTAAAGGGTGGTTTTAAGGGGCCGCGAAAATGTTTTCGCACCAGTTTTTGAAAAGTATGAGCGGGTTGTTTGCCTTCACGAGCGCATAAAAATCTAAACCATTTGGCTGCAATGGCAACGTGTTTTTGTTCATCTCTATAGATGATGGATAATATCTCTGCGCCCCTATGATTGCCTAGCTCTTGCAGTTTTAAGGTCATGCTGGGGGCAACGTCAAGTCCGCGTGCCTCTAAGATTAGCGGCACAACAGCTAGACGCACGGTGAGTGAATAATGGGTTTCTTGGGCTGCCTCCCAAAGGCCATCATGGGCTGGGAAGTCGCCATAGTTTGCACCCATATCTTGCAGATGATGACGAAGCAGTGAGAAATGTTTTGCCTCTTCTAGGGCAACTTGCACCCAACCGTCGTAAAAGGAACGCGGCATGGGCTCACGAGCAAAGCGCGCGATTACATCAAGAGCCAAATCAATAGCATTCAATTCAATATGCGCAAGAGAATGTAATAGAGCAATTTGCCCTTGCTTGCTATTGAGCTTGCGCTTTTTTACTTTCATGGGATGCACAAGCTCGGGCTTATCCGGACGTCCAGGGCGTTCTGGTACAGAATTCTCAAGGGCAAATTTACCAGAAGGCGCAGTAAGTGAGAGTTGATGCGAGAACCATAGTTTAGCCATCTGCAAAGTGATTGCGATTTTTTCATCTAGCACTTTGCTTTTTAAGGCTGCGATGGCACCCGATTGCAGGGCACTGGGCAGGTTTATCTGTGGCAGACTTTCTAATAGGCCATCTGGCCATTCATCTTCAAGGGCGCGGCGAACGGTGTTATCAAGTGCAATCATAGCAGGATATTATTCATTAATTTGGGTGGAAAAATGGTCATCTTGCCATTGCTGTAATTGATAAAGGTAGGGACTAGACTCACCGTTGTCATTAAATTTTATATTGCCTAAGATGGTGGGAAAATTACGCTGGCTTAAAGCATCATTGATATTATCTTCCTCTAGCGCGGAAATAGCAAGTTGCATTAAAGCATAGCCTAAGAGATGATAATCCTCCGCCTCTAAAGATTGTGATTTTAAAGTAGTAATCATATTTTGAGCGTTGGCAAGTTTGAGTAAGTCTGGGCGCATAATGGCAAAGAGGTTCTTGATGCCAGTGGGTAATTCGTTGCTTTCATTGATAAAAGGGAGAATAGCCATTTCCTCCCCGCCAATAAGCTCTATATCAAGCCCTTGGGCTGCTATGTCCCTCGCAATGATGGCCACATCATTGGCTTCTCCTGCAACAAATGCACCTTTTATGCCGGCTTTTTTTAATCGGCGCACGAGGGCAGATTGTGCAGGCTGCAGCGGTCGAAAATTATCCACATGAATTGGAGTAATACCGCGCGCATCAGCAATAGAACGGATAGCATCAATAAAGTTGCGTGCTTCAATAGAACCATCATCAATTAAGGCATAGGGTTTGTTGTAAAACCTCTGCAACATAATGCTGGCGGTGGTTGAAATTTCTATTTTGCGATTGCCGCCAAAGGTGAAACTTTGCCATGCCATATCTTTTCTTGATTGTGCATGATGGGGGTGGCGAAGTGTTGGCGAAAGTGTTGGAATTTGTTTAGGCGCTAAGATTTCTTGTGCTGCGGAAAATGATTTATAGCACAGATTGCCTAAGATAATATCTACTTGTGCTTGAACAAATTGGCGCGCTGCATTTTTACCCTGTTCAGCTTTACACTCATCATCAATGATTTTTAACTGAATGGTGGCGCTGTTGTTTTGTTTTTTATAGTCTTCTAAGGCTAGTTTTGCGGCAAACCTCATCTGTTCGCCCAGTTTTTGATAGGGGCCAGATAGGGGAAGCGATAGGCCAATTGTCTTTTTGCCCTCAGCGGCAATTGCGCTGATAGGCCCAAAAGGGCTATAGATAGTCAGCAAAAATAAAAATAAGCTGACTAAAAATTGGGGGGTTAAACTTCTCATGCGATTCTTTTAGCATATTTATGATAACAAAACAGTGATATTTTAATCCTAAAAATGGGGATTTACAATACTTCGGGAGCTTCACAGTGGCTGAAAACAATCAAATGCCAACAACAATTGATGCAGTAGAAAAATTATTACTTGATAATAATTATGTGGGCGATAGGGCATTATCAACCGTATTATTCTTAGCCTTGAAAATGGGGCGCCCATTATTTTTAGAAGGTGAGGCTGGGGTTGGTAAGACTGAAATTGCTAAAGTTTTAGCCTCAGGTCTTGAGCGTCCTTTAATCCGATTGCAATGCTATGAGGGGTTAGATGTAAATTCTGCCGTTTATGAATGGAATTATGCTGCGCAAATGATGGAAATTCGTATGCGTGAGGCCAGCCAAGATAAAGATATCAAATCCATCAAAAAATCGGTTTTCAGCGACGAATTTTTAATCGAGCGCCCTTTGTTACAGGCGATCCGTGGTGAAAGTGGAAAAGCACCGATCTTGCTGATTGATGAATTGGATAGAACCGATGAAGCCTTTGAGGCATTTTTATTAGAAATTCTATCAGATTTCCAAATCACGATCCCTGAGCTTGGCACGATTAAAGCCGAGGAGCCACCGATTGTGATTGTTACTACCAATCGCACCCGCGAAATTCATGATGCCTTAAAGCGCCGCTGCCTCTATCATTGGGTTGATTATCCTGATGCTGCGCGTGAGATGGAAATAGTAAAGCGCAAGGTGCCAGAAATTTCTGATCAACTAAGCGCAGAGATTGTAGAATTTGTGCAGAGATTGCGAGATCAAAATCTTTATAAAAATCCCGGTATTGCAGAGAGCCTTGACTGGGCTACCGCTTTGATTGAGTTGGATAAAATTGCTCTTGATCCGCAAGCCATCACTGATACACTTGGTGTGTTGTTAAAGTATCAAGATGACATTGCTAAGATTGAAGGCGATCAAAGCACAAAGATTTTAAATTCTGTGAAATCCGAGCTTGCGGCTGCCTCATGATTTCAACTTCCTCTCAAAACCCATTTGTAACGCCAGCTAAAAATTTGAAAAATAGCTCAAAAAGCGGTGATGGCGACGGGCTTTTAACACAAAACCTTGTCTATTTCGCACGTGTTTTGCGTGATAGTGGTTTGCGGGTTGGGCCAGCGCTTGTTTTGGATGCTTTAGAGGCGTTAAAATATTCGGGCATTTCAAATCGAGATGATTTTTATTGGGTGTTGCATGCAAATTTTGTAAAACGCCGCGAAGATCACGCAACCTTTCATGAAGCCTTTCAGGTTTTCTGGCAGAGCCGTCAATTGATGGAAAAACTCATTGAGATGCTCTCTCCAGTAGTGCAAAACTCCAATCAAGAAGAAGAGCAAAAAAAAGCTGCATCGCAACGGGTAGACGAAGCTTTTCGTCAAAATAAAGAGGAACAAAAAGAAGAGCCGCCAGAACCAGAAGAAGTGGAATTTGATGCTCAATTTACCGTATCAGGCCGCGAGGTTTTAAAGAGTAAGGATTTTGCCATGATGAGCGTGGCAGAATTGGATGAAGCTCGAGAAGCAATGCGCGGGTTTCAACTTTTTGATGAAAAGCAAAAGACACGGCGCTTCATGCCAATCCATCATGCGAAAATCTGGGACGCAAGGAAGATGATGCGCGATGGTTTACGCTCAGGCGGTGATTTGATTTTACCAAAATATAAAAAACACCGTGAGCAATTGCCTCCCTTTGTGGTGCTTGTTGATATCTCTGGATCTATGAGCCAATACAGCCGTATGTTTTTGCATTTTTTACATGCCCTTATGGATAAAAGACGTGATATGCATGTGTTTTTATTTGGCACAAGACTAAGCAATGTGACCCGTGCTTTGAAAATGAAAGATCCCGATGAGGCGATTTTAGAGGTCACGGATCAGGTAGAAGACTGGGAAGGCGGCACACGTATTGCTGATGCCATTGGCAAATTTAATCGCCAATGGTTGCGCCGTGTACTTTCTCAAAAATCAACGCTTTTGATGATTACAGATGGCTTAGAGCGCGATAGCGATGGCGGTCTAGAAAAACTTAGTTTTGAAATGGATCGGTTACATCGTTCATGCAAGCGGTTGGTATGGCTTAATCCCTTATTGCGCTTTGATGAATTTGAGGCACGTGCAAGCGGTATTCGCACTATTATGCCTCATGTGGATGAATTTAGGGCAATACATTCACTTGATGCCTTGTCATCTTTGTGTCAGGCCTTATCTAAGGGTAATCAAACACAGAATAATTTAAAGGCAAAGCATAATAATATGCAACAAACTATGGCGGCAAATTGAGGTAGCATATGAATGAAGATCCATTGAAAATCGCACAAGGTTGGTTGGCAGATGGTCGCGATGTCGCCTTGGCAACTGTCATTGAAACTTGGGGATCTGCGCCACGAAAAACTGGAAGTCATTTGGTGATTGATGGTGAAGGTAATTTTGAAGGTTCTGTCTCTGGTGGATGTGTGGAGGGTGCAGTTGTTTATGGTGCAATGGATGTGATTGAAAGCGGTAAACCTCAAGTTTTAGAATTTGGCGTAGCAGATGAAACTGCTTGGGAAGTAGGGTTAAGCTGCGGTGGTAAGGTTATGGTTTATTTGGAGAAAATAAAATGAAACATGATATATTATCAGAGGTCTTATCTTTGCGAGAACAACGCATTGCTTGCGCGGTGATAACTCATATTGAAACCGGTGAGCAGATTTTATGGCAGAAAGATAAGGTGCTAAGTGATGCTTTACAGGTGCCATTTGAACAGGCTTTAAGAGCTAGAAAATCTCAAAGGATTGAAACCGAAGCGGGGCAATATTTTATCAATCTCTATTTGCCAGAACCGCGTATGGTTATCATTGGAGCTGTGCATATTGCGCAAGCTTTAGTTAGCATGGCAAAATTATCAGACTATGAGATTATTATTATTGACCCGCGTACCGCTTTTGCAACACAGGAACGTTTTCCTGATGTGACGCTTTATGGTGAATGGCCGCAAGATATTTGGGATAATGTGAAGTTGGATGCTCATACTGCATTAATTGCACTTACCCATGATCCCAAAGTAGATGATTGGCCTTTGCAAAAAGCACTTGAGGCTGATTGTTTTTATGTGGGAGCTTTGGGCAGTCGCAAAACCCATGGCAAGCGTTGTGAGCGGTTAGCTGCTTCGGGTGTAAGTGAGACTGCACTTGAACGCATTCATGCGCCCATTGGGTTAAATATTGGTGCAAGTAATCCCGTAGAAATTGCTGTGGCTATTTTAGCCCAAGTGATTGAAGCACACAGAATATAGTGGAATATAATTAGAATATAAATTGAGCTGGGGCAGGCGATATGAAATTTGGTGAAACAGAATTAAAAGACTGCCTTGGCGCTTATTTAGCCCATAGTTTTGTGCAAAATAATCTACGCATAAAAAAAGGAACTCAGCTGGATGAGGTGCATCTTAACCAGTTAAGTCAATTAGGTGTTCAATCGCTCGTTGTTGCGCGTCTTGATGAGGGGGATTTGCATGAAGATGAGGCGGCTAATCTTTTGGGCGATTTATGTACCACATCTGAAATCAGGCGCGAGGAAGCTTTTACGGGACGAGTGAATTTTTATGCCAAGTCCAGTGGTATGTTTGTGCCAAATGCAGAGCTGGTTGCAAGTTTTAACAAGGTTCATCCAGCAATCACGCTTGCAACCTTAGAAACCCAAACGCCCGTTGAAGCGGGGCGGATGATAGCAACTTTGAAAATTATTCCCTTCGCAGCACCAAAATCTGCTTGTAATGAAATTACAAAAAAATTGGAAAAAAATACTTCTGCCGACTTACTGGCTCTAAAGCTTTTTGAAAAAACGCGCGTTGGTTTAATTGCAACGAGATTGCCTCATCTCAAACAATCTACCATGGATAAAACGGTAAATGTTTTGCGTCAACGACTTGAATTCGCTGGGGCGGAATTGGTTAAATCCATTGAGGTTGATCACCAAGTGGGAGAGTTGAAAAATGCCATTCAGTCCATGGCCAACCAAAGCAATGAAAATGATTTGGATGCTTTGATTATTTTTGGTGCATCAGCAACCATTGATGATCAAGACGTTGTGCCTTTGGCTTTGTTTAAAGCTGGTGGAGAGGTGGAGCGTTTTGGTATGCCGGTCGATCCGGGTAATCTGTTGGTATTAGGTAGCCTTGGGAGCTTGCCTGTGATTGGTGCGCCGGGCTGTGCGAGAAGTCCCGCAGAAAATGGATTTGATTTTGTGCTTTATCGGTTGTTGAGCGGGCAGGCTGTTTTAGATTATGATATTGCTCAAATGGGCGTTGGCGGCTTGCTAAAAGAAATTCATTCACGCCCACAACCTAGGGAAAGTCATTGGGATACACCGTCCATGGAAGCATCAACACCCAAAATTGCAGCGCTTGTTCTATCCGCAGGGCAATCGCGACGCATGGGCGAAGAAAATAAGTTGCTCTTGCCCTATAATAATAAGCCCATGGTTTCTCATGCGGTGGAGGCCGCGCAAAACTCACTTTGTGATAAAGTTTTTGTGGTAACAGGACATCAGGCAGATCAAGTTAAAGCTGTATTGCAAAACTATGATGTGGAATTTGCCCATAATGAAGACTTTAATACGGGTCTTTCTACCTCTATTCGTGCTGGTATTAAGCAAGTGGGCGAAGATTACGATGGGGTCATTGTTTTGCTTGGGGATATGCCATTGGTGAGCAGTGAGATGATCAATCAAATGATAGAGAAATTCGATCAAGCAGCGGGAATTACCATTGTTCAAGCCGCCCATGATGGCAAGGGCGGCAATCCTGTGCTTTGGGGAGTGCAGTATTTCGAAGCGCTGTTAAACCTTGAAGGCGATATAGGTGCAAGGCCTTTGATAGCGCGATATGAGAGCGCTTTAACCCAAGTAGAATTAGGGGCTGCCGTTTTTCTTGATGTGGATACTAAACAAGCTTTTGCTGAATTAACTGAAAAGAAATAAGTGGCTAAATAGGCTTGCGTCCGTGATCTAACTATTATAGGTAAGTTTTGCAAAGATCTTTGGGATGATTTAGCTTGTGCTATTTTCGTGCAATGGCTAATTGAAGTCAAAATATTGCCCAGTACTCACGGGCTGTTAAACTTAACAGGAACTCTTATGGTTGATTTAAAGAATAAATCTGGTGATACGATTGAAGCACGTAAAGCAATGGTAGATTGTCAATTGCGCACTTGTGGTGTTACTGATCATGAAGTGTTGCGGGCTTTTGGCCGTATTCCACGAGAAAAATTTGTTCCAAAATCACAGACTGAACTTGCTTATCTTGATACTTGCTCAAGGGTTCAATCCTTAGAAGATCCATCTCAAGACCGGTATATCATGGCGCCTGCAGCAATGGCTAAATTGGTTGAATTGGCAGAGCCAACAAAATCTGACGATGTTTTGGATGTGGCTTGTGCAAGCGGTTATTCTTCAGCAATTTTGGCTCAAATGGTCAATGCTGTTGTCTCAATTGAAAGCGACAAAGATCTTGCTGTATGGGCTAATGAAAATTTGAATGAGTTGGGAATCGATAATGCCGTTGTTGTAAGTGGCGAGCAAGAAAAAGGCTATCCTAATGAGGGGCCTTACGATTTGATTTTTATCAATGGTGCCATTGAAGAAGTGCCCGAGGTCTTTTTTGATCAGTTAAAAGATGGTGGCCGTTTAGTTGCTATTATCGGCAATGGTAATAATGCACAAGCTACACGTTTTACAAAAAACAACGGTAGTATTAGTGCCTATATTGCTTTCAATTATGCTTGCAAACCTTTGCCTGGATTTGAAAAGGCAGCAGAGTTTACATTCTAATTTTATAGCTTTATTTAAGTTTATTACAGAAAATTAATTATAGACGCACCAAATTCAATTTACTCGCATAGCTCTTATCTGTTATAATCCGTTACATGTTAGTTCTTTTAGAGCATCATGCAGCTGAATGAATTCAGCTTGACGCTTTAGATTCTTTTAGTTGCGAGAATAGTTCTCATTTAAGTGAAACCACTTAAATGAGAACTATTCGCGCTAAACATTGCCTTAAATTCGGTTTTTTTCGCTTTGTTAGTAGGTATAGTATGCACTTTTTCAATGAAATTTCCTTCATCACACCGACCCAAACGTTCATAGCCAAAGGTGGATTATGCCAATGTCTTATGTTTTCTTTCAAGAGAATCTGCTAAGCTTAGTTCATGATAGATTCGCATTTTTTAATTACCTATCATTTAAAAAAAATTTTGTTAACAAAGCTGAGGCAGCCGTGGGCATTTTACGTCATAAGAAAATTATATCTAAAAATCTGAATCTTACCCTAGCAGCTGGTTTAGTGGCAGGTGGTTTAAATCTTTCATGCAGCGTTCCTGCCCATGCTGATAGCATTAATGATGCTATGATCTTGGCTTATGAAAATAATGCCACATTAAAAGCACGACGCGCTGGCCTTCGAGCTGCAAATGAGGGAGTGCCAATTGCGCGTTCAGGTTTTTTACCGAATATCTCTGGCAGTGCCAGCTATGGGCGAGGCAAGGTTGAATCTATGCCTTCGGTAAAGACAGGAACTATCGGCATCACCATTTCTCAAAAATTATTTGATGGCTTTAAGACCGTCAATAATGTGAAGGCAGTTGATGCGCAAGTTAGAGCCGCACGCTATACGCTTTTAAATACAGAGCAAAATATTTTGTTTAATACAACATCCAGCTATGCAGATGTTTTACGAGATGCAAAATTAATTACCATTCGCCGAAAAAACTTGTCCTTTTTGCAAGAACAATTGAGGGCTGCACGTTCGCGTTTAAATGTCGGCGAGGGTACAAAAACAGAAGTTGCTCAAGCTGAGGCACAATTAGCAGCAGCACAGGCGCAATATAGTCTTGCCCAAACCAATTATGAGAACAGCAAGGCTGTTTATCGCCAAATTGTTGGGACTGAAGCTAAGAAATTAAGTTCTGCTGTGCGGTTGCAGGTTAGCTTGCCTAACTCTCTTAATCAAGCAATCTCAATGGCATTTAATGAACATCCAGCTTTATTGGCCTCAGAAGAATTGGTTAATGTGGCGCGATATGAAATTGAAAGTGCAAAAAGTGATCTCTATCCAACATTGAGCATCGTGGGATCAGCTGAAAAAAATTATATTGATGGCGGCGCTGCCACAGGCTCCCTTATGGCACAATTGAGCATTCCTATTTTTCAAGGCGGGCGCGTAGCTGCACAAGTTCGTCAAAGTAAAGAGCAGTTCCGTGAAAAAGAGTTGGAAGTGGATGTAACCCGAAATGAAATTCGTGCTGCTGTGGTTAGTGCATGGACGACAATGCAGAACGCTAAGGCTTCAATTCGCGCCAATCGTGCCCAAATTAAGGCTTCAAGATTGGCATTAAATGGGGTTATTGAAGAGCGTAAAGTTGGACAAAAAACAACCTTAGATGTTTTGACTGCGCAAAATACGCTGTTAAATGCTCAAGATGCACTCATTGGTTCAGAGCGTAATGCTATTGTTAGTAAATTTGGGTTGCTTTCAGCTGTTGGTAAGCTAACCGCAAGACATTTAAACCTTAATGTTTCTTATCATGACCCGCAGGTTCACTACACAGCAGTTAAGGACAAATGGTTTGGCTTGCGCACAGTAGATTCTCAATAAATAGCATTGATATTAAATTATATGGGGATTACTTTAATGGATGCTATCTTTTAAGGGCTTGAATCACATAGAATTGGAGAAATTTTAAACCTATTAGATTGAATTTAATGTCGAGCGCTGATTTAAATAAAATAGAATCTATGGATTCATATCAGGAAGAAGAAACTTCATCCAATGAGGCTTCTATGGAGGAGATCCTATCGTCTATCCGCCAGATCTTTGCCGATGAATCAGAGGAAATTAAAGCTGAACCGGCCAAAACTGAACCAGCCAGTGAACATCCGGCTAAGGTTTCTGTTAGCGATCTACACTTGAATAATACAGAGACGTTGATTAAAGCACCAAGTGTCTCTAAAAGCCCACCTATTAAACAACCTCCATTACATCAAACACCTCCAACTGTAACAACGGCTACCAGTCCATCAAATGAAATGGATATGGCACTGGCATTGGCTAAAACAGAAGAGGCTAATGGACGTGTGGCATCGACAGAGCCTAAGATTATGGCAAGAGCCAAGCAAACAAAGGTCTCTAGTGACTTAAGTAAAGTTTTGTTTGATAGTTTAAAAAATAAGCCAAGCAAAATCAACGCACCACACTCAATTGATGAAACCTCCAATGAAGCTGTAGGTGTTGAAAAAAAACCTTCTCCTCTAGAAGCTATGGGTGTAAATACAGCATCTAAAACATCAACGACATCTGAGCCATTGCTTTCTAATTCAGCTAGCCAAAGCATAGAAACTGCTTTCCAAAATTTGGCAGAGGCTAAAATCAATAAGCGATTAGATGCGATTGGAAATGAATTTGATGCTAAAATCAATGAGACCATCAATGCTAGCGTTGAGCCTCAAATCGAAGCGCTATTAAAGCCGATGCTTAAGGCTTGGTTAGATCAAAATCTGCCTAATATGGTGGAGCGTATTGTTGAACGTGAGATCAAGCGTATTACTGACAATTAAATCCCTAAACAGTTGACTAGATTCCCTCAATTTGCTTAGAACTACCGCATAATATGCCTGTAAATTCGGGCATCCTTTCAAACTAAATGAGTAATTGATGCTAGAAAAAAACTTCAATGCCAAAGAGGCAGAGCCACGTATTGCTAAAAAATGGGAAGAGGCGGAGGCCTTTAAGGCTGGTGCTGGAGCAAGAGTTGATACACCCTATACCATTATGATGCCACCGCCTAATGTGACGGGCTCCTTGCACATCGGCCACGCATTAAACCATACTTTGCAAGATGTTTTGGTACGCTTTGAGCGTATGCGTGGCAAAAACACTCTATGGCAACCAGGGCTTGATCATGCTGGTATTGCAACGCAAATGTTGGTTGAGCGTCAACTCTCTGCAAATAATGAGCCATCGCGTCGCGAAATGGGACGTGAGAAATTTCTAAATCGTGTTTGGGATTGGAAAGATGAATATGGTGGCAAGATTGTTGGACAACTAAAACGCCTTGGTAATTCATGCGACTGGTCGCGTGAGCGTTTCACCATGGATGACGGACTATCTAAGGCTGTTTTGGAAGTATTCGTATCGCTTCATAAAGATGGTTTGATTTACCGCGATAAGCGTTTGGTGAATTGGGATCCAAAGCTACAAACTGCGGTATCTGATCTTGAAGTTGAGAACATCGAGAAGAATGGCAAGTTCTGGCATTTCAAATACCCAATCGAAGAGCATGAGGGGCAATTTATCACAGTTGCTACAACACGCCCTGAGACCATGTTGGGTGATACAGCTGTTGCGGTTAACCCTGAGGATGAGCGCTATCAACACCTTAAAGGCTGCCATGTGCGCTTGCCTTTGGTTGATCGCTTAATCCCAATCGTATTTGATGAACATGCAGACCCTGAGCAAGGCTCGGGTGCAGTGAAAATCACACCGGCCCATGACTTTAACGACTTTGAGGTGGGTAAACGTCATAACCTTGAACAGATCAACATTTTGACAGCAACCGCACACCTAAACGACGATGTGCCAGAAAAATATCGTGGTCTTGAGCGTTTTAAAGCGCGCAAAGCCGTGATTGCTGATATGGAAGAATTGGGGCTTGTGGGAGCCATTGAAGATAAGGTTATCATGGTGCCTTATGATGAGAAAACCAAATCAACCGTTATTGAGCCTTACCTAACTGATCAATGGTATGTGGATGCTGCAACTTTAGCAAAACCTGCATTGGCTAGCGTTAAAGAAGGCCGCACGAAAATTGTTCCAAAGACTTGGGAAAATACCTATTTCCATTGGATGGAAAACATTCAACCTTGGTGTATTTCTCGCCAACTTTGGTGGGGGCATCAAATCCCTGCATGGTATGCTGAGGATGGCACTGTTTTTGTTGAACGTACAGAAGATGAGGCACTAAAAGCTGCTGAAGTTCATTTTGGTAAAGCGGTTGAGCTAACCCGTGATGAAGATGTGTTAGACACATGGTTCTCATCAGCGCTTTGGCCGTTCTCAACCCTTGGTTGGCCAGAAAAAACACCGGAGCTCGATACCTATTATCAAACTGATACGCTGGTAACAGCTTTTGATATCTTGTTCTTCTGGGTAGCGCGAATGATGATGATGAGCCTCCATTTCATGAAGGATGAAGAGGGTAATGGCATTGAACCTTTTAAGACGGTTTATATCCATGCTTTAGTTCGTGACAAAGACGGTCAAAAAATGTCCAAAACTAAGGGCAATGTGATTGATCCGCTTGAAATTATGGATGAATATGGCACCGATGCCATGCGCTTTACCATGGCAATTATGGCTGCTCAAGGGCGTGATGTGAAATTAGACCCTGAGCGCATTGCAGGTTATCGTAATTTTGTGACTAAAATCTGGAATGCTACTCGCTTTGCCCAGATGAATGGCGCAGCACGCGATGATAATTTTAAGCCAGAAAATGCAAAACTTACGGTTAACCGTTGGATTTTGTCTGAACTTAACAAGGCGCGCAATGAGATGCGTGATGGTGTTGAGGCATTTCGTTTTAATGATGCGGCATCATCCGTTTATAAATTCACTTGGAATGGTTTCTGCGATTGGTATTTGGAACTTTTAAAACCAACTTTTGCAGGCAATGATGAAGCGGCACAGGCTGAATCTCGCGCTTGCATGTCCTATGTGTTGGATGAAATTTACAAGATGATCCATCCTTTCATGCCATATGTGAGTGAAGAGCTTTGGGATTTAACAGGCGAGGGTAACCGCGTTGGCTTGCTTACCCATGAAGCATGGTCAGAAGATAGCTTCATGGACGTGAGTGCCGCTGATGAAGTGAATTGGATGATTGACCTTATCAATGAGGTTCGCTCTGTTCGTGTTGAAATGAATGTGGTGCCGAAGAACAAAGTATCGCTTGTGTTTATATCCTCAGATGAGGCATTAAAAGCGCGTGTTGAAACCCATAGGGCTGCAATTTCAACCATCGCTCGTGTTGAAGATATCTCATTTGCTGATGCAGCGCCTGAGGGTTCTGCCCAAATGGTTGTTGCTGGCACAACAGTTTCGATGCCGCTGGCTGGTGTGATTGATTTGGATGCTGAAAACAAACGCCTTAGCAAAGAGTTGGAAACTTTAGAAAAAGACATCAATGTCTTAAACGGCAAGCTTTCCAATGAGCGTTTTGTACAAAATGCGCCAGAGGCAGTTGTAACTGAAGCTAAAGAGCGGTTGGCAGAAGTCGAGGCCGATAGGGCTAAGGTAATGGAAGCCATGGAGCGTTTAAAGAGTTTCGTTTAAAAACCTTCAGTGCTATCGATTATTTCAGTCAAGCTGAAATTAAATGGTTAAATTAAAATTTTTATTGAGCGCAGGTGGTTTTCCGCTTGCGCTCTTTTTTTTCTATGATAGATTTAGCCCACTGGACAGGGTTCCCAGTTTTGAATCAAAATCTGATGAATAAGTGATAGGTAGCTTTTCAGATTTTTATTCAATTGATACCAATATTTTGGTGGTTAATGCTTATGGCGTTATCCTATTGGAGTGCCTGTCAAAAAAATCTCCATTTGCGGCAAAAAATGACGTTTGGCATAGCTCAAAAGGCTGTGGCATCCATAATAATATAAAATATACTATAAAACATATGGTGGGATATGAACACTAATCTTGCAATAAAGCGCGTTGGTAATAACATGAAAAAAAAATCTGCCTATTCTAAAGGCCGTCAATTGGATGATAATGCACTGGCTGAGGTGAAAACTCTGCTTGAAGGTCGCGCATTAAATAGAGATCTTTTGATCGAACATTTGCACCTTATTCAAGATAAATTTGGCTGTTTAGAAGCCAAATACTTGCGCGCCCTTGCTGAAGTGATGAAAATTGCTCAAGTCGAAATCTATGAAGTGGCAAGCTTTTACGATCACTTTGATATTGTTAAAGAGGGTGAGGAAAAACCTGCGCCTCTAACCATTCGGGTTTGCGACAGTGTAGCTTGTCAAATTGCGGGCAGTGATGCGCTAAAGCTTGCCTTAGAAAATGGTACTGATCCAAGCCAAGTGCGCGTTGTTAATGCGCCATGTATGGGAGGTTGCGATGTTGCCCCCGCCGTGCGTGTTGGTGATCGTGAAGTGGGTAATGCTACTGCTGATACTGTGCTTGAGATGATCAGCGCTGGTGAGGTTAATACAATTATTCCAGATTATGCAGACTTAGAGGCTTATAAAGCCAAGGGCGGATATTCGGTTTTAGAAAAACTACGCTCAGGTGCGCTTTCCGTTGAAAGCATCATTGATACCCTTGGTGATGCGGGGCTTCGTGGCCTTGGTGGTGCGGGTTTTCCAACCGGCACTAAATGGAAATTTGTGCGTGGTTATGAAGGCCCAAGATTAATGACCATTAATGGTGATGAGGGCGAGCCCGGTACTTTTAAAGACCGTTATTATTTAGAGCGTAATCCCCATGCCATGTTCGAAGGCGCTTTGATTGGCGCTCCTGTGGTAGAGGCGGAGCGTATTTATCTATATATGCGTGATGAATATCCTGCTGTGCTTGAGATTATGCGCCATGAAATTGCAGCTTTAGAGACGGCTGGCATCATTGAAAAAGGCTTCTTTGAATTGCGCCGTGGTGCAGGGGCTTATATCTGTGGTGAAGAGAGTGCCATGATTGAAAGCATCGAGGGTAAGCGTGGTTTGCCGCGTCATCGCCCCCCTTTCATTGCGCAAGTTGGTCTGTTTGGTCGTCCAACCTTAAACAACAATGTGGAGACGCTTTATTGGGTGCCAGAAATTTTAGATAAAGGCATTGAGTGGTTTAAATCACAAGGCAAGGAAGGTCATCCTGGAATGCGCTCTTGGTCAGTCTCTGGGCGGGTTAAAAACCCAGGGGTTAAAGTAGCACCAGCGGGCGTTACCATCAAAGAATTAATTGAAGAACATTGCGGCGGCATGTTGGATGGTCATACATTCAAAGCTTATTTGCCCGGCGGTGCATCGGGTGGTATTCTACCAGCCGCATTAGATGATGTGCCGTTAGATTTTGGTGGTAGGTTGGCGGAGCTTGGTTCCTTTGTGGGTTCTCACGCCATTGTCATTTTCTCAGATCAAGATAACATCAAAGACGTGACGTTAAATCTGATTGATTTCTTTGCACATGAGAGTTGTGGGCAATGTACCCCTTGTCGTGGGGGGACTGAAAAGCTCGCAAAACTCTTGCGCAGCGAAGACAAGCTGGATGAAGAGACCATTCGAGATTTAGAACAAGTGATGCGTGATGCATCTATTTGCGGACTTGGACAAGCCGCACCCAATCCCGTCAACCATCTTCTGACCTATTTTAGGGAGGATTTATGATGATCGCAGCAGACCATACTGTACAAGTAGATAATGAGCGCACAAGGGTAACAGAATGGCGATTTGCACCCAATGCAGAAACGGGCGTGCATATTCATGATTATGATTATTGTGTCGTACCTTTGATGGATGGGAAATTAAAGATTGTAGATTCTGAGGGCAATGAAACCCTTGTTGAAATGAAAACGGGTCAAAGTTATTACCGTCAAAAGGGTGTACATCATAATGTGATTAATGCCACAGACGGTGACTATGCATTTATTGAGGTGGAGATCAAATGAGCAATACAGTGAAATTTACCCTTGACGGCAAGGAAGTTGAAGCCTCCGCAGATGAGAGCATTTGGGAAGTAGCAAAACGTGAAGGCACACGCATTCCGCATTTGTGTCATCTTGATAAGCCGGGTTATCGCAGTGATGGTAATTGTCGTGCTTGTATGGTGGAAATTGAAGGTGAGCGCGTATTGGCTGCTTCTTGCCAGCGTAAAGCGCAAGAAGGTATTAACGTTAAAACAGATACCGAACGTGCAGATAAATCACGTAAGATGGTTTTTGAACTTCTAGCTTCTGATATGAATGCGCCTGAGGAAAGTCCAGATGATCAATCACGCTTTTGGCAATGGGCTTCCGATTTCGGCATTGCAGGCTCTGATCGTCTGCCGTCAAAATTTAAGGATGGTGGGCAAGCTGCTGATTTTGATCTCACCAATCCTGCCATTGCGGTAAATCTGGATGCTTGTATTGCTTGTAATCTTTGTGTGCGTGCTTGCCGTGAAGTACAGGTAAACGATGTGCTGGGCATGGGCGAGCGTGGGTCTCATTCTGCGCCAGTATTTGATTTGCATGATCCCATGGGGCATTCTACTTGTGTGACTTGTGGTGAATGCGTGCAGGCCTGTCCAACGGGTGCGCTCTTTGAAAAGAGCATGATGGATAGAGATGGCAAAAAACGCGCTGTTAAAGAATTTGATAAGGTCGTAGATAGTGTTTGCCCATTCTGTGGTGTTGGCTGTCAAACCAAGGTTTATACCAAAGACAATAAAATTGTAAAAGTGGATGGCCGTGATGGCCCTGCCAATGAAAATCGCCTTTGTGTAAAGGGGCGCTTTGGGTATGATTATGTGATGTCTAATGAGCGCTTAACAAAGCCGCTTATCCGCCGCGAGGATGCGCCAAAGGCTGGCGATTGCGATTTGCGCGATGTGAATGTGCTTGACTATTTCCGTGAGGCCACTTGGAAGGAAGCGCTACAAAAAGCGGGCGAGGGGTTTGTAAAGCTCCGTGATACCCATGGCGGCAATTCTTTGTCTGGTTTTGGTTCTGCCAAAGGCTCTAATGAAGAAGCCTATTTATTTCAAAAGCTAGTACGTCAAGGTTTTGGCACCAATAATGTGGATCATTGTACCCGCCTTTGCCACGCCTCATCTGTTGCCGCACTTCTTGAGGGTGTGGGATCGGGCGCCGTATCTGCGCCCTTTACCGATGCACTAAAAGCTGATTGTGTGATTGTGATTGGTGCGCGCCCAGCTACCAACCATCCTGTGGCAGCCTCATATTTTAAGCAGGCTGCAAAGAATGGCACAAAATTGATTATCATGGATCCGCGTAAGCAAGAATTAATGCGCTTTGCCGAATATCCTATGCAGTTTAAGCCGGGAACAGATGTTGCCATGCTGAACGCGCTTCTCCATGTGATCGTAGAAGAAAAGCTTTATGATGAGCAATATATCCAAGCCAATGTATCGGGCTTTGAGGCTTTGAAGGAAAAGGTCAAAGATTTCTCACCAGAGGCTATGGCTGATGTTTGTGGTATTGATGCGCAAACCTTGCGTGAAGTGGCAAGAACTTATGCAACCTCTGAGCGTTCAATCATTTTTTGGGGCATGGGTGTTTCGCAACATACCCATGGTACGGATAATGCGCGTTGCTTGATTGCAATGGCGCTAACTACTGGTCAAGTTGGCCGTGAAGGCACAGGGCTGCATCCATTGCGCGGACAAAATAATGTTCAGGGTGCATCTGATGCTGGCCTTATCCCGATGTTCTTTCCTGATTACCGCTCTGTTGAGGCCGAAGATATAAGATCTGGCATGGAAGATCTTTGGGGACGTTCGCTTGATCCAAAACGCGGTTTAACCGTTGTGGAGACAATGGATGCTATTCTAGCGGGCGAGGTTAAGGGCATGTATGTCATGGGTGAAAATCCTGCCATGTCTGATCCTGATCAAATTCATGCTCGAAAAGCCTTAGCGACACTAGAACATTTGGTTGTGCAGGATATTTTCTTTACTGAAACTGCATGGCATGCCGATGTAATTTTGCCAGCTTCAGCCCATGCTGAAAAACTTGGTACTTTTACCAATACCAACCGTCAAGTGCAGCTTGGTCGCCCCGCCATTGATATGCCCGGTGAGGCACGTCAAGACTGGGAGTTGATTGCACAGTTGGCCAAAGAACTTGGGCTAGATTGGAATTATGCCCATGTGGGGGATGTCTATACAGAAATGGCTTCTGTAATGCCATCTTTGAATAACATCTCATGGGAGCGTTTAACGCGCGAAGATGTGGTAACCTATCCATGCGATGGTGAGAATGATCCTGGGCGTGAAGTTTTGTTTGATAAAGGTTATCCAACTGCTGATGGTCGCGGTAAAATCGTACCTACAGAGC
>CAKMZG010000001.1:33814-41645 GCA_929200335.1 uncultured Alphaproteobacteria bacterium
ATTGCCACCTGATGAGGTGCCAGATGCTGATTTCCCAATGGTTTTAACCACTGGGCGCTTGTTAGAGCATTGGCATACGGGTTCTATGACACGTCGTGCTAGCGTATTGGATGAGTTGGAGCCAGAGGGTATAGCGGCAATGAACCCGCGTGAGATTGAACGCCTAGGCTTGACCATAGGCCAAATGGTGGAAGTTGAAACCCGCCGTGGTGTTGTAACAGCTGTGCTACGCTCAGATCGCGAGGTTGCTGATGGGATGATTTTCATGCCGTTCTGCTTTAATGAGTCGCCGGCCAACCGTTTGACAAACCCGCAGCTTGATCCTTTTGGTAAAATTCCAGAGTTCAAATTCTGCGCGGCAAGTATTAAAAGCGCTGACGTTGTTGAAGCTGCTGAGTAGAGAGGGCTGGTGTGACTATGATTTTCCCATCTGGTTGGCTTTACGCCAATCAGATGGTGTTTTACCTGTTACGCGTTGAAACTCTCGATTGAAATTAGATTTGGTATTGAAACCACAGGCATAAATTATCTGTGTTATGGGTGTATTGCTATTCTTTAGCATTTTTTGAGCCTCTTCAATGCGCAGGTTATTCACATAATTAGATAGGCTTTGGTTTGTGTGTATATTAACCGCGCGAGAAACCTCTCGTGATGGAAGGCTTAGGCGTTTAGCCAGACGAATGAGGTTTAAATCTGGGTTTAGAAAAAACTTCTTCTCACGCATTAATTGTTCAATTTTATCATAGGTTCCTTGCAAAGCGTGAGCTTCATCTCCATCAATATTTGGTGTTTGATTTTGTTTATAAAAATGAAAGAAAAATAGGCTGGAAATACCTAAAACTACTCCCAAGATTGAAGCTGTGACTACGATGTTTTTTAGATTTTCTCCATCATGAAAGAAAAAATCCAAAAATATTATACCATCAGTTATGCTGGAAAAAGATAGGGTGATAATAACAGCAATCAGAAGAAATAAAATGCGGTTGTTATCCCCAAATTTCACCCATGTGAGTTTTTGAATACCGTTAATGCCAAGGTAAATGAGCATGCACGAATAAATTATCCCTGAAATCCCAATGATCATATCAATGTAATTCTGATTATAGAAATATATGCATGAAAATATCAAAATAGGGATTCCATGGAGCCAAGCTCTTTCAAAAGTTTTAGGGCGTTTAAATGCTAAATAGGAAAGAGGTGGGATAAGAATCGCTACAAGTGGTTGAATACGTCCTAAAAACTCTATGCCATATCCAAAACGAGTGCCGATTATGACGTTAATTGAGGCAACAGTGAGTAAAAATAAAATTAACCAAAATTGACCTTCACTGGATCTATATTGGGTAATGATATAGATGACGCTCGCTAGAGCAGTCAAAGATATGAGATAGGATATTGGAATCATTAACATTTAAAAATAACCATAAGATGTTTAATTTAAAAAATCATGTCCTAAATCATGATAAGATACGACCAATATCATGATTCAGGACGTAAAAAGAGATCATAGAATACAAATTATAACCATTCGAACACACAAAGCTTAACTCGAAAGGTTATAAAATGAAAAGAATACTTAAAAGCACTACACTAGCATTAACAGCACTTGTAGCACTATCAAGCTTAAATATGAATGCTAATGCAGCAGGCTATAAATCCACTGAAATAACGGTGGCGCATCGCCAAGTGCCTTTACAGGCTCATATTTGGTATCCCAGCGGATCAGGTGGAAAAACTCTAGTGCTTGGCAAGAATAAAGTCTTTAAAGGCGTAGAAGTTCAAGCCTATTCAAAAGTGAAAGAGGGTAAACATCCCCTTGTTTTATTGTCTCATGGTTCTGGTGGTAATGCAATTAACCTTGCTTGGATTGCAGCCTATTTAGCAGATCAAGGTATGATTGTAGCAGCAATCAATCATCCGAATACAACGTCTCGAAATTCGATCCCTAAGGAGACTGTAAAGGTTTGGGAGAGGGTTGATGATTTATCCTCTATAATAGATTTTTTTGAGGAGGACTTTGTGCAAAATGAGTTCCATCCAGATTTGAAAAATATTGCAACAATCGGGTTCTCTTTAGGTGGATATAGCGCGCTTGGAATTGCTGGTGCAAAAGTTAAAAAGGCAAAATATGCTGATTATTGTAAAGTATTGGCTCAAAAATCCGATTGCATTTGGCTCGTCAAAGGCGGTGTTGATTTTAAGGCAATTGATCAGATGAAATTTGAAAGAGATAATCGTAATGAGCGTGTAAAATACGCTGTTGCCATCGATCCCGCCCTTGCACAGGCTTATGATATGAAGAGTTTAACGGATTTAAAAACACCTGTTCAGATTATTAACTTAGGTGTAGGCAAAGAGATTCCTTCAGGAATCAATGGTTCTGAATTGGCTAAATATATTCCAAATGCCCAATATCATGAGGTAAAACAGGCTACTCATTTTAGTTTTCTGGGTGAATGTACAAAATTAGGTGAGAAAATTATCAATGCTGAAGGTGATGATTCCATATGCAGTGAAACTGGCAATCGTGCGCGTTCAGATATTCATAATGAACTAAAAGGGCTTATTGGCTCTTATTTGAAATCTAACCTTAGCATCCATTAGACACAAAAAAACCGCTGAGTGGGAGGACTCAGCGGTTAATTTGATTGCCTGATGGTTAGGAGGAGGAGAAAAGCCATCAGACATTTTCCTGAGCTTAAGAAGGGAGGAGGAAGATTATAAGCTCAGAATTATGTGCTCTGTTTTACAGAGATTATTTTACAACGCTACGTGCGATGAATGGAATATCTGAACGTGTAATGCCTAGGTCTTGCAATTCACGGTTCGACAAGTTTGAAAGCTCGTTACGTGTTTGACGTGCGCGTTTCCAGTTATTCAATGTGTTAAAAATGCTCATTATTCTAATCCCTTTAAATGTATCTGAGATCGTCTCTTCAACATCCCTGTTTGTTAAATTTTGCTGGAAGAACTTATATGTTCATCCGATGGAGGATAGATAATCTTTTTTTCTAAATTGCACCACAGACAAGTTTGCATGTGTGATATGCATTTTTTGCATGTCATAAAACTGTCATATTTGTTTAGGCTGAAAGTGGCTGAATTCTACCAACATTGAATGAAATGTGGCGAAAAAATGAACGCTTTTTGTACCAATTATTGTTCAGATAAAGCTAATTTTATGCTCAAAATTCCAAATGTTCCGGCGAAGCTGCGCTTAATCCATTTAAAAACCTCTGGACGCTTAACCACATAATCACGCAACAAGGCCGCACAAGCTCCATAAAGAGCGAAAATCATAAAGGTTAGCAGCATAAATATTGCAGCCAGGCTTATCATTTCAGGGATAGCTGAAATGCCATTACTTTTTGAAGGTTCAATAAACTGAGGTAAGAATGCGAGAAAGAACAGGGAAAGCTTAGGGTTTAATACATTTATTAGAGTACCCGTGGTGGCAATTTTAAAAATTGAAGTTTGGCTTTGCCTCTCATCAATCTCCAACGCGCCGCCAGTTTTTAAAATTGACCAAGCCATATAGAGTAAATAGACAGCTCCTAAATATTTTATTATTTGAAAAGCCAATGCGCTTGTGTGAAAAATAGCAGCTAAGCCCAAAATACTGGCAGTCGCAGCAGGTAGAATGCCTAATGTACAACCAAAAGCTGCCGCACAACTCATTTTAAAACCGCGCGCAAGCCCTATAGCCATCGTGTAAAGCATGCCAGTACCTGGCAATAATATGACAACCAATGTGGTAATAATAAATTCTAGCGACATGGTATCTCTCCAAATTGTAAAATTAACGGCGGTTTAACCGCTTGTAAACATTTTTATGAGCGCCCACATCCAGAAGAAGCCAAATTTCTTGCTCTTCTGCTGTTGATGGTAATTTTTCTAAAATAATTCTATCTTTGCGATTAGTTGATATGGAATAAGCATCTATATTTTGTAATTTATGCAGTCGTAGGCTAGGGGTATTGGGATCTTGAATAAATTGTTTAAGTGCAATCTTTATTCTATTTTGACGATCTTGAGGCAGTTTTCTCAGAGCTTTTGTAAATCTATCTGAAAATTTTAACTGCATTGAAAAATCTAATGTGTTTCTAAAGACTTAAAATAGTCATCAATGTCTTCAGCACTGTTTGCTGTGAACGTAATTTCTTGATCGGGGTCAACTTTTGCTGCTAAAGCCCTAAAGAATGAAGCAAATTCTATGTTTGCATCTATTTCCTCATACATAATCGAAGATGCATTTTCTAAATCAGCATGAATTAACCTTGCTTTTTCATCACTCAAAAGTTGGCTTGCCTCTCGTATAATATATTTATTTTGTTTTTGAAATTTGTTCAGGTCTATAGCGAGATTTTCTGATTTTTTTTCAAAAACAGTAGCATAGTGTTCAAGTAAATGAATTTGTTGCCTATCAACTGATTTAATATTCTCTATAAAGAGATCATTGATTTGAAGCTTGATTTTTGAAATCAATTTTTCCCACGCTTTGAACTCTTTTATTGAATTTGATATATGTTGTTGTGCATTCTTACGGACCCTTTCAAAGTCATTATCAATATCTAAATAAGGTCGAACAATCGCAGGCGGTTGAGTAGCGACCGCTAATAAATTGACTAATTGTTGGTCAATGTGACTTGACATATCCATATTAAAGTTTCCGTACTTTTAACAAATATATAGTAATTTAAAGTTTATGGCAATTCTATTTGTATTGCTGAGAATATCAAGGTCTGCGCTCAAAGAGCTCTTTCAAAAATTGACCAGTATAGGAGCGTTTTGCTTTAACTATTTCCTCTGGCGTACCACTAGCGACCAATTCACCACCACCATCGCCACCTTCGGGGCCTAAATCAAGCACCCAGTCGGCGGTTTTAATCACTTCCAGATTATGCTCAATCACCACAACGGTATTGCCAGTATCTACCAGCTCATGCAGCACATCTAAGAGCTTTGCCACATCATGGAAATGAAGCCCTGTTGTGGGTTCATCCAAAATATAAAGGGTTTTGCCGGTTGCGCGTTTTGAAAGTTCTTTAGCAAGCTTTACTCGCTGCGCCTCACCACCAGAGAGCGTCGTTGCTTGTTGGCCGATTTTTACATAGCCAAGGCCAACACGCTTTAATGTTGCAAGCTTATCGCGGATGGAAGGCACGGCTGCGAAGAAATCATTACCTTCTTCTACTGTCATATCTAAAACATCAGCGATCGATTTGCCTTTATATTCTACTTCCAACGTCTCGCGATTATAGCGCTTGCCATGGCAAACATCGCAAGTCACATAGACATCTGGTAAAAAGTGCATTTCAATCTTAATCACACCATCGCCTTGGCAGGCCTCGCAACGCCCCCCCTTAACATTGAAGGAGAAGCGCCCGGCAGCATAGCCGCGTACTTTAGCTTCTGGTAGCGCTGCAAACCATTCGCGAATTGGGGTGAATGCGCCTGTATAGGTGGCAGGGTTAGAGCGCGGCGTACGACCAATGGGCGATTGATCAATGTCAATCACCTTGTCTAAATGCTCCAGACCCTCAATGGCTTTGTGGGGCGCAGGGATTGCGCGTGCGCGATTTAATTTTTGGGCAATGGCTTTATAAAGCGTTTCAATCAGAAAGGTAGATTTGCCACCGCCCGATACGCCCGTAACGCAAGTAAACGTACCAAGTGGAATGCTGGCGGTAACATTTTTTAGATTGTTGCCTTTTGCACCTATCACTTTGACCTGACGTTTTTTATTAAAGGAGCGACGCTCTTCTGGCACATCAATACCCAGCTTGCCTGATAAATATTGTCCCGTTAAAGATTTTTTATGCTTTAGAACGTCCTTTGGTGTACCAGAGGCTACAATCTGCCCACCATGAATGCCAGCTAATGGACCAATATCGACAACATGGTCAGCGGTGAGAATGGCATCTTCATCATGCTCTACAACAATCACCGTATTGCCTAAATCACGCAGATGGCGCAGGGTTTCCAGTAAACGTGCATTGTCGCGTTGGTGCAAGCCAATGGAAGGCTCATCCAAAACATATAATACGCCCGTTAGCCCAGAGCCAATTTGCGAGGCTAAGCGAATACGCTGGCTTTCACCGCCAGAAAGTGTGCCAGAATTTCGTGAAAGGGTTAAATATTCCAAGCCAACATCGTTTAAGAATTTTAAACGTTCGCGGATTTCTTTTAAAATTCGTTCGGCAATTTCTTTTTGCTTCTTATTCAGCTTTTTCGGCAATGAAGTAAACCATGCATCAGCATCCTTAATCGACATAGCTGTGATTTGACTAATATGTAAATCTGCAATTTTTACAGCCAGTGCCTCAGGTTTTAAGCGATCCCCATGGCAGGAATTACAAGGCATGCGAGACATGTATTTTTCAATCTCTTCTCTTATCATAGAACTATCAGTCTCACGCCAGCGGCGTTTAAGATTTGGGATCACACCTTCAAATGTCTTTTTGGTTTTATATGTGCGATTGCCATCATCATAAGCAAAATTAATTTCTTTGGTACCAGTGCCATGAAGAATAATTTGCTGCACCTCAGGTTTGATATCACTCCATATTGTTGAGAGCTTAAATCCGAAGGCCTTACCTATGGCTTGGAGCGTCTGGGCATAATAGGGCGAGGGCATTGTAGATTTTGACCAAGGAGCAATAGCGCCTTTATTTAAAGCCAGCTCTTTATCTGGCACGACTAAATCTTCATTCATAGTGAGTTGAGAGCCAAGGCCATCGCATTTTGGGCAAGCACCAAAGGGGTTGTTAAACGAAAATAAACGCGGTTCGATTTCAGGGATAGTGAAGCCAGAAACTGGACACGCAAAATTTTCAGAAAACATATGGCGGATGGGTTCGCCTTTATCGTCTTTACCATCGGCTTCTTCTGCCACCACAAGGCCATCGGTAAGGCGAAGCGCTGTCTCTAAAGAATCGGCCAAGCGTGATTTGATGTCTTTATTGACCACAACACGATCAACCACCACATCCACATTATGTTTGAATTTTTTGTCCAGCTCTGGTGCATCGGCAATCTCATAAAACTCACCGTTCACTTTTACCCGCTGAAATCCTTTTTTCATCAATTCGGCAAAGTCTTTTTTAAATTCCCCCTTCCGGCCACGCACGATAGGGGCAAGGATATATAGCCGCGTTTTTTCAGGTAAGGTTAGAATGCGATCTACCATTTGGCTTATGGTTTGGCTTTCAATAGGTAGTCCAGTGGCAGGCGAATAGGGAATGCCAGCGCGTGCAAAGAGCAGTCGCATATAGTCATAAATCTCAGTGACTGTGCCAACAGTAGAGCGCGGATTACGCGATGTTGTCTTTTGCTCAATGGAAATGGCAGGCGAGAGGCCATCAATTTGATCCACATCGGGCTTTTGCATCATTTCCAAGAATTGGCGGGCATAGGCGGAAAGGCTCTCCACATAGCGCCGTTGGCCTTCAGCATAGATGGTATCAAAAGCAAGGGATGATTTACCAGAGCCAGATAAGCCCGTCATAACGATTAATTTATCACGGGGCAGCTCGATATCCACGTTTTTTAAGTTATGTTCACGTGCGCCCTTAACGGTGATTACGCGTTTATCTGCTGCTTTGGTGGTGGAGACTCGTTTTTTTGCTACCATTAGTTAGGCTTTCTCACTCATTTTCGTAGGAAATTTTCATTGCTTTTTTGACTTATATAGTGGGCGTGGTCAAGTCTTGTCAGTAGGGTGAGATGGAATGATTCCATCCACATGTTTTTTTGTGATAAGATATCCGTAATATAGAGATATTTAAATTTGAGAATGCAGGTTTTTCTAGCTTTTTCCGGGCTTTTCTAT
>CAKMZG010000001.1:41655-42534 GCA_929200335.1 uncultured Alphaproteobacteria bacterium
CGGTCCTCGGTTCGAATCCGAGCCGGATCACCACTATTTTCCAAAAAACTGAATATAGCTTTCATAAATTACATCACCCAATATGTAAGCAAGCCTAATGGCGCCATTATTGCTAATGTCGATAGTATATCTCTCTTGAATTTCAGCATGATTACCCCTGTAATCACAGTCAATCCCATGATTTTTATATCAAAACTGGCCAGTTCTGGCTGATAGATGCGCCAGAATCCTGTTTCCCAAATTGTTACCTTTTCAAATAATGTATTCATTGTAAACCATAGGCTCAGGTTCAAAATGCCACCGACAACGGCGGCGGTGATGGCTGATAGGATGCTGTGTAATCGAGGATAGTGGGTGAGACGTTCGATATAGGGCGCACCAGCGAATACCCATAAGAAACAGGGCGCAAAGGTTGCCCATAAGGTCACCACAGCTGCTAATATGCCATAGGCGAGGCCATATTGTTTGAAAGCGGTTAAAAAGCCTATGAATTCAGTTACTAGAATCAAAGGCCCAGGAGTGGTTTCAGCCAATCCTAGCCCGTCCATCATTTCAGACGTGGTTAACCAACCATAGTGGGTAACTACATCCTGCGCCATATAGGCAAGTACCGCATAGGCACCGCCAAAGGTAACGACCGCGAGTTTTGAAAAAAATAAACTGATTTGCGCCCATATGGGCTCAGGCAAAGCATATGAAATAGCCATAAGAGGTAAAATCCAAATGGCTAGCCATGTTAGAATTGTGGTGAGGGTTTGTTGAGGTTTTGCAGGTTTAGGTGCAGTTATTTCTTTAGAAGTTTCAGTTGGTGCAAATTGGGGTTTGAATATAAATCCCAATAGGGCAGCAGCTAATATAATGAAAGGATAGGGTAGATTG
>CAKMZG010000001.1:42544-43061 GCA_929200335.1 uncultured Alphaproteobacteria bacterium
TGCGCCGAATGCGATTGCCCATGCCAACGGAATTTTCAATGTCTTTTTGGACACTTTCAACAAGGCTTGCAGGACAATCACAATCACCGTTGCCTTTATACCAAGAAAGAGCGCATCTCGAATTTCAAAACTGCCAAAATAGCCATAAAGTGCAGCTAGAATTGCAATGATAAGAGCGCCGGGTAAAATAAATAGTAGTCCTGCCCATAGTCCCAAAAACGTGCCACCAATGCGCCAACCACAGTAGGTAGCAAGCTGCATGGCCTCAGGGCCTGGTAGCAGCATGCTGAAATTCAGTGCATTAAGAAATTGACGCTCATTGAGCCATTGTTTTTCCTCAACCAATATTTTATGCATCAATGCTATTTGAGCTGCTGGTCCGCCAAACGATAAAAGACCAATTTTCAAGAAGGCTGGTATACATGCATCTTTAGATGAATTCGTTCTATTATCGGTCATTTGTTTTTCTTTGTATTTTGATGATTAATATACCAATCGTGGCCTTCATTCATACCAT
>CAKMZG010000002.1:0-18727 GCA_929200335.1 uncultured Alphaproteobacteria bacterium
TTTTGTTGCCAATTTTTCATGGCTGATAATTTCATTAAAAGGATGAAACCCCCGCCATAAATAGTCATCCGCGCAATATTTTTCTAATATAGCATTGATCTCTTTTGCTGATTTGCCAGACTTTAAAACTTGGTCTAACTCACCGTAATATTCAGTAATTAATTGTTTTTCTTGACTAAAATCAGACATAATGTGCTTTCAATATATTGCATATAAAAATTTTGCATACGTTTGCAAAAAAACTTGCCAAAACTATAGCTTTAAGTCTAGGCTTAAATTGAATTTTAAAGGTAATAATTAGTATGAAAATGAAAATTATCAAAATAGAGATGAATTGAAATGGAACCCATAGTTCTAATTCCTGGCCTCATGTGTGATGCCAGATTATTCAACCCACAAATTGCAGCACTTTCCAAGCACCATGCTCTGCACCTTGCACCGATTACAGGGTTCAACAGCATGGAAGGGATTGCTGCAAATATTTTAAAATTTGCACCAGAAAAATTTGCTATTGCTGGGCTTTCCATGGGGGGAATTTTAGCCATGGAAATAATGGCGCAAGCTCCTGAACGCGTGAGCTGTCTATGTTTAATGAGTACCAATCCAAAAGCAGAAAACCAAAAGGTACATGCTTGGCGCGATGCTCAAGTAGCAAAGGCATTAGCGGGTAATTTAGAAGCAGTTATGCGTGATGAAATGAAGCCTAATTATCTTACTGATGGCCCAAAACGAGGCCAAATCCTTGATCTTGTCTTAGATATGGCATTGGGTTTAGGCAGTACGGTTTTTCAAGAGCAGTCTGAAGCACTAAAATATCGTTCAGACCAACAAGAAACTTTGAAGAAAGTTACCGTCCCCTCATTAATTTTATGTGGCGAGGATGATGCACTTTGCCCTATCCATCGCCATGAATTAATGCATCAACTCATTCCAAATTCCGAACTGGTTGTCATTGCAGGCGCAGGGCATTTGCCCACCCTTGAGCAGCCTGATATTACTACATCAACTCTAATTAAATGGCTAGAGCGTTAATGACTCCATCTTTATTAAAATTGTTACAATCTGTTGATACCCCAACTGTGTGTAATGCCATTGAAGTCGCACAAGGCAAGCGCGGTTTTGCGAATTTTACAAGGCAAACCATTCTATCTTCTAATCCTGAAGCCCCAGCCTTAATAGGCTATGCTAGAACCGCAAAAATTGCTGGTCTTGAACCTACAACAGAAGAACCCTCTATTATTAAAGAACGGCGAATGGCATATTATAAATATATGAGTGAAGCGCCAGAACCCTCCATCGCAGTAATTGAAGACACCGATTTTCCTAATTGCATCGCTGCCTATTGGGGCGAGGTTAATTCGACCGTTCATAAGGCCTTTGGTATGAAGGGTGCATTGACCAATAGTGTTATGAGAGATTTGGGCGATATTGCAGAAGGTTTTACGGTTTTAGCTGGATCTATTGGCCCTAGTCATGGGTTTGTTCGTGTGGAAGAGCTTGCAACTCCTGTTAAAATTTTTGGCATGACAGTAAACCCTGATGATCTAGTTCATGCGGACCGACATGGTGGCGTTGTCATCCCCAGTGATGTGATTGATAAATTAGAAGAAGCTATCCAAACGCTCTTTGCCAGTGAAAAATTAATCATAGAGCCAGCACGCAAACCAGATTTTGATTTTGCTGAATTTGAGAAAGCTTGGTCTGCATTTGAAAAAGCACGTACTTAAGCACTCAATGAAAGGTTTTAGGTGATGCAGCCACGGGCTGTAACTTTTTCTATACTTTCTATCTTGTCTTTGCGCGTCAAATAAACTTGATCCACCATATTGCTAATAACGCATACATGATTAGGGATAATTCTCACTTTTTGTCCAACTTCTAAATCAATTGGCTGTTCTGAGACTAGTCGTCCATGCTCTTCTGATAAATTGTCAATTACAATATTAGGATGTCCAGCCACTAAACCATAGCCCTGTAGGTTAGATAAGTCAGAGGTCAAAGTTTTGCTACCAGCATCTATTATAACTCTATTAGGTGTTGGGCGTGACACAACCGTAGCCATAATATTTAAAGCGCAATCTGCTTCGCTACATATGTTACCTTTAACAAGAGATTTATCATTATAAATATAAGTGCCGGCGCGCCATTCCGTTGCAATGGAAACCTCATGGGCATCCCACATATGCGGTGTGCCACCGCAAGATACAATATCTACCTCAATCTTGTTGGCTTTTAAAAACTCCACAATTTCAAATAAACAATCTTGTACTTTGGCATTTTGTGCAATGGGTGGGTAGGTCATAATGCCCCCAAAATTTAATCCAGCAGAATTCATAATTAACTGTGCAAGTGCCAAAGCCTCTTCTTTGCTCTCAACTCCGCAACGATCAGCACCACTATTACATTCAACAAGAATATTTAAAGGTTGAGCATCTGCTTGCGAGAAGCAAGCTGAAAGGCCATTAATTGTAAACGCGTTATCTGCAACTACAGTCAATTTTTTTACTTTGCTTTGTAGCGCTTTAAGGCGTTGTAATTTCTCATCCCCCAAAATATTATAGGTGATTAAAAGGTCATCCACATCGCACTCACCAATCATAGCCTCAGCCTCTGATATTTTTTGGCAGGTAATGCCAAAGGCGCCTTTTTGCATTTGTAGTTTTGCCAATTTAGGTAATTTATGCGTTTTAATATGAGGACGGTTTGGAATGTTGTGCTTATTACAATAGGCTTGAAAGCGTTCTACATTAGTCTCTACTACATCCATATCAATTAAAATTGCAGGAGTGGTAATTTTCAACAGTTCGCTCATTTTTGTTGCCTTTATGATTTGTTTTATTAATTTTACAAAACTAACAGTTGGGCGCAATATTTTTTTAGAATAATACAGATTTAATTATTTATTATTCTACAATAAAAAATCTTCTAAAAGCTTGAGATAAATTTCTGGTTTTTCTAACTGTGCCGCATGAGAAGCTTTAGGAATCACCGCAAGCCTGCAATTTGGTAGGTTTTCCCATAAATACTCAACTTGTGGCCACCGATAAGATTTATCTTCATCACTCCAAAGGATTAAAGTTGGCATGGTTAATTCTTTTAATTTATCGCGGCCATCCCAATTTGCCATAGCATCAAGCCCATCCATTGCCGCTTGATGATTAGCTTTAATTCCTACATCAACAAGCAGTTTATGGCCAGAATGTTCAGCGCCATCAACAAACCAGGTGGCTGCAATGCGCTCAATGGTTTTAGCTACCCCTTCTTCGGCCAATCTTTCCTTTGACTTTGCAATGGGTTCAAAACGGTTAGGCATCATACCTAAAGAACCCGTACCATTAAGAACTAATTTTTTAATACGGCTTGCTTGTTTATAAGCTATATTTTGAACTATCATTCCACCCATAGAATGACCAAGAAGCATAAAGTTTTTAATCTCTAAATCATTCAAAAGTTGCAAAACGCTATCTGCCATATCTTCAATTCTATCATGTCCTTGCAGATGCATTGCAGAACCAAAACCTGGCAAATTAGGTGCAATCACATCAAAGAACTGACTGAAATAATTTATTTGTGATTGCCATTGCTCTGCGCCACCTAAGTAACCATGAACAAGTACTAATGGTTCGCCTTTGCCAGCACGAATATGGGGAAGAATATCTCTCATTGTTATTACCTATATGGGCTATGTAGTTCAATAGAAGGAATTATTTATATAAGTTCACGGATGTTAAAATCAGAATCTCTAATATGCTCTACCTTGGGCGAATTGCCCGCCTCTAATATTTTTTTACCAACCATGTAAGCTTGGGGGTCATTCATAGCATCAACGGCGATAAACTTATCGCCTTTAAAATACCAAACAGAGATACTGCCCTCTCGCTTTCCTGTTCTCACAATAGAATTTGTGTGGCCAATATTAATGCCAGCAATTTGTAGCTTTACAGCATATTGATCCGACCAAAACCATGGCACAGGCTTATACGGTTTTCCTTGCCCTGAAATTTCTAGTGCAACATGTTCACCTTGATCAATTGCATTTTGAACTGATTCTAAGCGCATGTGATTACCATTAAGATGAAACTTTGCACAATCACCACAGGCATAAATATCGTCCATGGATGTCTGGCCAAAATCATTAACCTCAATACCATTGGAACAAACCAACTGCGCTTGTTGGGCCAATTGATCATTAGCAATAGCGCCTATACCAACAATGGCTAAATCTGCCTCAATGGTGCTACCATCATCAAGTTGAGCAGATGTTAACTCATCTTTAGTGTTGCCGTGAAACTGTTTTAAACTTTTACCTTCAATGATATTAACCCCATGGTTTTCGTGGAGTGTGCGAAAATAATTTGAGGTCTTCTCACTAGCCACTCTTTGCAAAATGCGCTCAGAAGCTTCAACCAAAGTTACGCTCATTCCCATTTTTGTGAAAACAGCTGCTGCTTCCAACCCGATATATCCACCGCCAACAATAAGTAAGTTAGATTTATTTTCACTTGCTGTTTTTAATGTAATAGCATCTTTTTGAGATCTCAATACATGAACATTTTTCAAATTTCCACCAATAGATGGTGGCAATAGTCTGGGGCTTGAACCCGTTGCAAATACCAATTTATCATAATTGAGTGTTTCATTGGTTTGTAAATATATACATTTATTTTTGGGATCAACTTTCACAACTTCAGAATGAGTAAGACATTTAATATGACTGGTGGCATACCAATCTCTAGCTTTAAGCTCTAGGCTCTCTAATGTGCATTCGCCTAGCATATGTTTTTTAGAAAGAGGTGGCCTTTGATATGGTAAAGATGGCTCTTCACCAACCACGGTAATATCAAATTCAGAATTGATTTCACGCAATTTTGCAGCGCACGAAATGGCTGCCTGCCCCGCGCCTATGATTAATATTCTTTGTAACAAACCCAAACCCTCATACTTGAATTTTAAATATTATAGGTATGGTAATCCTTAATTGAGCCTAATACAATCATTAACATTTATCTTTTAAATGCTCTTAAGACTTCACGGGTAGCCTCAACCAATGGATCATGAGTTTCTTTTAAAATTTGTACACGGTCAAAACGTGTTTCATCTTTATTAACTGCATTGCGAAGAGCATTACCAAAGGCAAGTCGTAGCTCAGTGCCAATGTTAAATTTACAAATTTTAGATGTCTGGGCTAGTTTGATACGCTGCTCATAAGGCACCCCTGATCCACCATGAATAACTAATGGAACTTCTGTTAATACTTCAATAGCACGAATACGAGCTTCATCTAGCCCACCTTCTTTATTTTGTTGCAAATGCACATTGCCTACAGAAATTGCCATAGCATCAACGCCCGTTTCTTTAGCAAATTTTGCTGCCTCCTCTGGGTCAGTCCCAGCACTATCAGCACCACCAGAATAGCCCACAAATCCAATTTCACCTTCACAAGACACACCTGCCTTATGAGCCATTTCTGCAATAGCTGCGGTATCATCAATATTTTGCTGTAAAGGCGTTTTTGAACCATCAAACATTACGGAGGTAAAGCCACTATCAATGGCAATTTTACATTCTTCACTTGTATAGCCATGGTCAAGATGCGCCACAACCGGCACCGATGAAGTCTCAGCTAAATGGCGATACATTTTTCCTAAAATTGGCAAGGGTGTATGTTCGCGGCATGAAGGGCCAGCTTGTAAAATTACAGGGCAATTTTCAGCTTCTGCGGCGGCAACATAGGCGCGCATATCTTCCCATCCAAGAGTAACTAATCCAGCCACGGCATAGCTATTTTTTAATGCAGGCTGTAAAGCTTGAGCAAGGGTCACTAGGCTCATTTGAATTTCGCAATCATGTCTTTAATGCCAGGAATAGTTTCTAATTGTGCAGCATGGGTAGGTTGAAAATATTGCACAAGCGAGCGTTGAGTAAGCCCGCCAAGAATTGTGAAATAATACATTTCATATCCTGGTAATACACAGCAAGGGTGATACCCATTATCAATACAAACTGTAGAGCCATCCATAATGTGATAAGCATCTCCTACTTCGTTATCTTCGCGCTGTAACATTTGTAGGCCTGAACCATAATTGGGGCGGAAGCGAAAATTATAGGTTTCATCATGACGGGTTTCATCAGGCAAGCGATTGGTATCATGCTTGTGAGATGGAAACCCCGACCAGCCGCCTTGCCCAACAGTATAAAGCTCACTCACAAGTAAACGGCCAACTTTATCATGTTGTTTTTGCCCTAAAATATGTTTTATTTTTCGATGTGTTTTTGTGTCATCAGAACCATATTGAACCAAATCAATTTCATCTGCACGCACATCAAAAGGTTCAAGCGCTTTATCATATTTAGCACCTGCAACAAATGTTTCAGTATCATCAGATTTACAAACAATAGTAGCTTTAGCACCTACTGGCACATATGCCCCTTCTGGCTCTCCATCCCAAACATCAATGCCACGACTGCCAAGGTTGTCATATTTAACCCCTTCAATTTCTACATCGATAGAACCTGTTGCTGGTACAATGCAAGTTTCATATCCTGGCACTTGATATTCAAATGCTTCGCCCTTTTTCAATTTGACAATATTAAAATAGTTTAATGGGACGCGTGAATCTTCAATATCAACGATGGGTTTGTTTTGATTATTATGGGGTGGGATATGCATAAGGAAAACCTTTCGCTTATTGTGTTGCGCCAGAATGATTGACTAAAAAATTTTCAAGCTCTGCTGTGGTTGGCATAGCGGGTGCGCAACCGACATTACTCACCACAATGGATGCACAAGCAGAGCCGCGTAATACGGCATTTTTAATATCATAACCTTGAGCAAGAGAGGCAATAAATCCGCCCATAAAACTGTCACCTGCACCTGTGGGTTTTAAGGCTTGTACAGGGTAAATGCCGGTTTTAAATTCTGCTTCAGGCGTGATTGTAATAGCACCCTCTTCGCCCATTTTATAGATAACAATTTTTGCGCCATTTTTAACAAGCTCACGCGCTTTATCCAACCCCTTATCATAGTCACCAGCCATGAAACCAAATTCAACATCATTACCAATGATGACATCGCAAAGGCTGCCAGCTTTAGAGTAAATTTCACTTGCAACCTCAGCTGAAGACCAAGAGTATGGGCGGTAATCAATATCAAAAATCAAGGGCAAACCAGCTGATTTTGCCAACTCAAATGCCTTGAAAGTTGCAGAGCGAGATGGCTCTGCAGCAAAAACAGTTCCTGTAGTGATTACTGCATCATATTGCGTATAATCAGGAGCGGTAATATCACCTTCATTCATTTCAAAATCAGCCGCACCATTTCGGTAGATCACTGATTGATGGTCTTCGACTCGCGTTTCAACAACAGCTAAAGAATTTCGCGCTTCACCCCCAACAGAGCGCACATATTGACGCTCAATGCCATATTTATCTAGCTCGTTTAAAGCAAAACGGCCAATGGCATCATCAGATACACAAGTAACCAGTGATGCTTTTGCGCCATGTTTAACCAAGGCTACACCAATGTTAGCTGATGAGCCGCCAAGACAAGAGAAAAACTGCGTAGCCTCTTCAGTTTTTGTGCCTGGAGGATCAGGATAAATATCCATTCCAGCACGACCAATAATAAGAAAATTTTGATTTGATATTTTTTTTATTAGATCATCCATAATTTCATTAAACCCCTTTACGTTGTTCAGCACGGGTTGATTCCCAATCATCATGGGCATCTGAAACTTTTTTGCTTTCACTCACTTCAGGCGTGCCAACTTCCCACCATGTATGACCTTCAGTGGTCCATCCTTCATAAGCATCAACATTCATTACAATTACTGTTGTTTTATCATTGGCTTTTGCACGCTTAAAAGCTTCTGCCAATTCGTCGGCGTTTTCCACATTTTCAGTCAATGCACCCATAGATTTTGCATGGCCAGCAAAGTCAACCGCGAATGGTTCCTTAATTGTTGGGCAATCTTTAATAAGATTATTAAAACTCTCATTGCCTGTATTATTCTGCAACTTATTGATAACAGCAAAACCGCCATTATCTAACACCAAAATGATCATTTTCTTATCACTTAAAAGCGATGAGTAAATATCTGAATTCATCAAGAGATATGAGCCATCGCCTGTAAATACGATGGTGTCTCGCTCAGGCTCTTTTTCACTTTGGGCAATACGTGCACCCCAACCGCCAGCAATTTCATAACCCATGCAAGAAAACCCAAATTCAACATCAACGGTTCCCAAATCTTGGGTTTGCCAATTGGCTGTAACCTCTGCTGGCAGTCCACCTGCGGCTGCAACAACACGGTCGCGTTTATCACATAGAGCATTTACCACGCCAATAGCTTGGGCATAAGAATTAGGCTTATTATCGCCAGAGGCTGTATTGACCTTCACATAGTCTAACCATTTGGCGCGTTCAGCTTTTGCCCGTTCAAGCCAAGCCGATGGCGCTTTATAATCTGTTGCAACAGAACTCAAAGCTGAGATGGATAATTTAGCATCTCCCACCACTGCACAAGATAGATGCTTTAAAGCATCATGACGAGCGGCATTAATGGAAATAAACTTAGCATCCAATGAAAATGCCGTCCAAGAACCCGTAGTGAAATCCTGCAAACGTGTACCAATAGCAACAATCACATCTGCCTCTTTGGCAATTGCATTGGCACTGTCAGAACCCGTCACACCAATGGGGCCAATATTTAACTCATTCTCTGCTAAAAGATTAGCACGTCCTGCAATGGTTTCAACAACTGGGATTTGATGGCGCTCAACAAACTCAGCAAATTCTTTTGTGGCTTTAGAATATTGTATGCCGCCACCAGCTATAATAATTGGGCGTTCAGCTGATTTTAAAATTTCTAAAGCTTGAGCAATCTCGCGTTCATCAGGGGCTTGTCGGCGAATATGATGGATTTTCTTTTCAAAGAAAATCTCTGGGTAATCATAAGCCCAACCTTGTACATCTTGAGGCAAGCCAATAAATGCCGGCCCACAATCAGCAGGATCAAGCATTGTTGCAATGGCATTGGGTAGACTTTGAATAATTTGTGCAGGATGGGTTATCCTGTCCCAATAACGGGTAACAGCTTTAAAAGCATCATTCACTCCAAGGGTTGGATTATTATAATGCTCCAATTGTTGCAATACGGGATCTGGCAAACGAGTAATGAATGTATCACCACACAATAACAACAGAGGTAAGCGATTGGCATGCGCTAAAGCAGCAGATGTTAACAAATTAGTTGTGCCAGGTCCTGCACTTGCAGTACAAAACATCATACGTTCGCGTAAATGATATTTTGCATAGGCTGCGGCGGCAAATCCCATGCTTTGTTCATTTTGTCCACGATATAGAGGCAATTTATCTTGCACTTGGTAAAGTGCTTCACCCAAACAAGTTACATTGCCATGACCAAAAATACCAAAGCCACCACCAAATATACGCGTTTCAATGCCATCAATATTAATAAATTGATTTTCCAAGTACTTAATAATTGCCTGCGCTGTGGTCAATCTAATAGTCTTTTGTATCTGTGTCATGGCTTACCCAATATTTAAATTGCTAGAATTTCATTATCATGATTGATTAATGCTTGACGCTTCCTCTGTCTATAGGATACATATTTTGCAACCGGTTGCAAATAGTTTTTTTAGAAAGTGAAAATTATGCAAAACATAGGGATTGGCATCATTGGTGGTGGCTATATGGGTAAGGCTCATTCCGTTGCAATGAGCAGTGTTGGGGCTGTGTTTAATACAACTTTGCGTCCTCAACTGGAAATGATTTGTGCCTCATCAAAAGAAAGTGCCGAGCGCTATAGAGCTGCATATGGATTTAACCGCGCGACAGATAATTGGCGCGAATTGGTTAATGACCCTAAGATTGGGGCCATTGTTGTAGCCTCCCCACAAGATACCCATTTAGAGATAGTTTTAGCAGCCCTTGAACTGGGCAAACCCGTTATGTGTGAGAAACCCCTTGGCACCTCATTAGAGCAAACAGCACAAATGGTAAACATGGCGGAAAAAACCGGTGTCGCCAATATGGCGGCATTTAATTACATCCGCACACCAGCCTCTCAATTTGCACGTAAGCTTATTCATGATGGTGTGATTGGCGATATTACATGGTTTCGCGGTGAACATACGGAAGATTTTTACGCAGATCCAAATTTACCCATGCATTGGCGGGCAACGGATATGGCAAATGGCACAATGGGTGATCTTGCGCCTCATATGATCAATGCTGCCCTAGCCCTTGTTGGCAATATCAAATCACTTAACGCTGTTGTGGAAACTGTCCATAAAACTCGTCCAACAGAAGATGGTGGCCAGGGCGAAGTGACCAATGATGATCAAGCACAATTTATGTGTAGATTTGAAAATGGTGCTATGGGTCACTTGTTTTTTTCTCGTGTGGCAACAGGTCGTAAGATGGGCTATATTTATGAAATTACAGGCACGAAGGGTGCTATACGATTTGATCAAGAAGATCAAAATGCGTTGTGGCTTTATAAATGCAGCGATGAGCCAGCAGAACGTGGCTTCCGTAAAATTTTAACAGGCCCTGAGCACCCAGATTACTTAGAATTTTGCCAAGGTCCAGGCCATGGCACAGGCTATCAAGATCAAATTATCATTGAAGCCCGCGATTTTTTAACGGCTATTGAAACTAAAAAAGCCATATGGCCTACATTTAAGGATGGCTTAGATGTTAGTAAAATCGTTGCCGCAGCAATAAAATCTAGTGACACAAAACAGTGGATTGATATATAGCCTTTGATAAAATAAAAGCTGCTTATAAATAAAGAAAGACCATCATATGAGCATAAGAATTGGTAATGCCCCTTGTTCTTGGGGTGTTGAGTTTCCTGATGATCCGCGTAATCCTGCTTGGAAAACCGTATTAAAAGATTGTGCCGATGCTGGCTATAAAGGCATAGAATTAGGCCCTGTTGGCTTTATGCCAGAAGATCCAACGATCTTATCGGATGCTTTGACTGAATATGACTTAGAACTTATTGGTGGTGTTGTTTTCCGTCCGTTCCATGATGCAAAACAATGGGATAATGTAATGGATGGGGCGGTACGTACGTGTAAGGCATTAAAGGCGCATGGAGCAAAACATTTGGTGCTGATTGACAGTATTTCAGAGCGTCGAGCGCCAACAGCAGGACGTGCAGCAGAAGCTGAGCAAATGAATAATGGTGAGTGGGCTGCTTTTCGTGAACGCATTGCTACTGTTGCTAAAATGGGCACGGAAGAATATGGCCTAACAGTTGGCATTCATGCCCATGCAGCGGGATTTATAGATTTTGAGCCGGAATTAGAACGTTTGCTTGATGAGGTTGATGATCAAATACTCAAAATTTGCTTTGATACCGGCCATCATTCTTATGCAGGATTTGATCCTGTTGATTTTATGAAGCGTCACATAGACCGCATTTCCTACATGCATTTTAAGGATATTGATCCAAACATTAAAACTGATGTCATTGAAAAGCGTACAGACTTTTATGAGGCTTGCGGACAGGGTATTTTTTGCAAGTTGGGAAATGGCGATGTAAATTTTGTGGCGGTGCGTCAGCTTTTAATAGAAGCTGGGTTTAATGGTTGGTGCACGGTTGAACAAGATTGCGATCCAACCTTAGCTATAGAACCTATTAAAGATGCTATTTTAAACCGTGAATATCTACAATCTATTGGATTTTAACCGTAATACTTTAATTCAAGCCTAAGGAGTTTGAGATGACAAAATTAAATTGGGGAATGATAGGTGGTGGCGAAGGCTCCCAAATTGGCCCCGCCCACAGACTAGGCGCTGGCCTTGATGGAGAATTCCAATTTGTTGCTGGTGCACTAGATCATGTGCCAGAAAATGGTCGCGATTATGGCACGCGATTGGGGTTAGATCCAAGCCGTGCTTATGGCGATTGGCGTGAAATGTTGGATGGCGAAAAATCTCGCGACGATAAGATTGATCTAGTGACCGTTGCAACGCCAAATTCAACTCACTTTGAAATCACCAAATCTTTCCTTGAAGCTGGTTTTCATGTGCTTTGTGAAAAACCTATGACGATGACCATTGAAGAAGGCGAGGAAATTGTAAAGCTGGCTGATAAGATGGGTAAGATTTGTGCTGTAAATTATGGTTATTCGGGTTATTCGCTTGTGCGTCATATGAAAGCAATGGTTGCCCGTGGTGATTTAGGCGCTATCCGCTTAGTGAAGGCTGAATTTGCTCATGGTCATCACGCTGATGCGGCAGATGCTGATAATCCACGTGTGCGCTGGCGTTATGATCCTAAGCAAGCAGGCGTATCTGCACAATTTGCTGATTGTGGCATTCATGCATTACATATGGCTTCATTTGTAACAGGACAAGAAGTAGAAAAGCTCTCCGCCGATTGCGTTTCTTGCATCTCATCTCGTGAGCTAGAAGATGATGCCATGGTAAATTTCCGCATGTCTGGCGGAACCGTTGGCAGGCTTTGGACATCATCCATTGCCCTTGGTCGTCAACATGGTTTAACTCTGCAAGTCTTTGGTGAAAATGGAGGTTTATCTTGGTCGCAGGAACAACCAAATCAACTTTATTACATGCCATTAAATCAACGTTTACAAGTAATTGAACGGGGCGAAGCTAATTTATCGCCCGAAGCTGATCGCACTACCCGCGTTACCATCGGCCATGCTGAAGGTATGCCACTTGCATTTGCTAACATCTATAAAGATTTGGCTGAGGCAATTCGCGCAGAAAAAGAAGATCGCGCTATGGATCAAGCCGCTAACCTTTATCCGCGTGCAGCAGATGGTTTGCGCTCAATGGCAGCCGTATTTGCCGTTGCTGATTCAGGTAAAAAAGACGGCGAATGGGTTGATGCCCGCCCGCCAATGTTTAGATAAAATTTGAATATAACCTATGCTTTTATTGGGCGCAAAGTCTTGCGCTCAATTGTCTGACATGGAAATAATCGCGCTTCTGGAAAATGATCCGGCTCTTCTAACATAGCAATCATTAAATCAATAGATGCATCAATAATCTGGGCCACCGGTTGGCGAATGGTGGTTAGAGCAATATTCTCCCAGCCTGCCATTTCCATATCATTCAAGCCAATGATACCAATATCAACGGGGATTTTTAAACCCGCATCTTGAATAGCACTTAAAGCACCTATGGATAAAACGTCATCAGCACAAAAATAGGCTTCGCAATATTGGCGCTCTAACAATTGCAACATTTCTGCCCGCCCCGCATCAAATGAATAAGCCCCTGCATAAGTGCATGATAAATTAACTTCAGGTGATTTTTTCAATTCTTCTTCAAACCCTTTAAACCTGTCTTGGGTTGAAGTAGCACTTTTAGGCCCCCCTAAAAAACCAACATTTTTATAGCCGCGTTTTATTAATTCCCTTGCTGCAATGCGCCCACATTCCACATTATCAATGCCTACAACATGCACCTCTGGTGAAGATGTATGACGGCCAAAAGAATGCACAATTGGAAACCCTGCATCACGAAAAGCTTTGGCGAAACTAGGCGGCAAAGTAGATGAGGCAATCACTACCCCATCAACAGAATATTGATGGAGCATATCAATGGATTCTTGAGCCTCAACCTCTTTTGTAAGATTAACCAACAATGGACGTAAACCGCGTTCTTGCAAGCCCTTGGTGAAAAGATCAAATACCTCAAGAAAAATAGGATTATGAAAGTTGTTGGAAACCAGCCCAATCATTTTGGTACGGCGGGTGGTCAAACTACTGGCTAAAAAATTTGGTCGATAATCAAGTTCTTTGGCAGCTTTTTCTACACGCTCACGCATTTTTATAGAAACTGATGCGCCGTTGGTAAAGGTACGTGAAACAGCGGATCGAGAAACCCCTGCCCGTTTTGCAACATCTTTTAAAGTAGCCCGCATGATACGCTCCCAATTTACCTGTAATAAAAATGTTCATTTAATTCCCCAAAGTCAATAGGGCAAATTCTACTATGAAAGCTTTACCATATTTTCTGGTGTGTAAATTTGAACTTGAGATTGCTCCATATAATTGCTTCTTATAGAATCTTTCCTTGGAAGTAGGCCATGAGCTGCTGCAATTTGGTTAAATGCACAATGCAAATCAAATTCAATATCATGATGAAGAACATAATCAATTTTTTGCGCAGCTAAGAGATCACCATTTTCTGCATCTAAATCATGGGCTATAAACATATTTGGACTTTGCTTAAAAGCCTTTAAAATAGCGCGATTGCCGCCACCTGCAGAATAAACCCCGTAAATTTTATCATTTGCCGCCAAGGCCTGTTCTACTAATTTTCGCGTATCACTTTCTAGTCCTGCGCCGCCTTTAACTTCGATCACATCAAGTTGCGGTGCATAATCTGAAAGCCCTTCATAAAAACCAGACAATCGCGCATCTTCGCCAGAAAAATCAGATTGTGAAAGATTAACCAATATGGTGCCATTTTTGGGTGCATTTTTTGCCATTAAATATGCCGCCGTTCGCCCCGCACCAAAATTATCCATTCCTGCATATCCTATATATTCACTTGGCAAATCTAGATGCGTGAAAATGGCGACTATAGGCATACCTGTTTCTGCAATTTGCATAATTTTCTCGCGTACAGGTTCTGTATCTCGTAATTTTACCAAAAGCCCATGGCTATGGCGGTTCTTCTGCGCATTTTGGTAAGTAAACTTATCAAGACGTTTCAAAATATTATTGTCATTCAATATTTCTGCAAAACTAAATCGAGGTCTCATAATAGCAGCTCGGTAATCTTGGGCAACTTTTTCTCCTGCTTTTTTAATTTCGCTAGAAAATCGCTTTGGTGCTTCAACAATTACATCAATAAACAGCCGCCTGCCTTTTGCTACCATTTGCTGTTCTTGCATTTCCAGTTCGTCAATGGCTGCTAAAACGCGGTTACGTGTTTGCGGTGCAACATGGGCGCGGTTGTTTAAAACCCGATCAACAGTTGCAACCCCAAGGCCTGCTTGCAGGGCTATTTCTTTAATAGGAAAACGATGTGTCATTTGATGGATTATTGATGGTTTTTAGGGCTACCGCAAGGGTTAATTTTATTATTCTATAGAGGCACAGAGATAATTTTGGAGGAATTTATGACAACTCAAAAGCCTTTCATCACGACACAAGATTGTAACATCCGTGATTTTAAATCAATTTGTGAGCAAAATTTACAATCTTCAGATGTGCCACTTAGTGTAAAAATCGAAAAAAATATTCCGATTTATGATGGCAACTTATTGGAAATTAATCAGCAATTATTAGCTGAGTGGGCATATGTTTTGCGTCAATCCAGCGGCGTGATAGTGATTAAAAATGCCGTCACGGATCACGAAGCAATTGATGAGGCGACGGCTGTCTATTATAAAATTATTGCGGAAGAAAAAGCTGCTGGCGCTGGCGCCGCTGACCATTTTGCTGCGGCTGGCTCAAATGATCGCATTTGGAACAGCTTACAAAAATTAGCATTAGAAGCACCTAATGTATTTGCGCGTTATTTTGCTAATCCGCTTGTTGATGCCGCCTCTAGAGCATGGCTTGGACCAAATTATCAAATGACTGCGCAAGTTAATTTGGTACATCCAGGTGGCAAGGCACAAAAGGCGCACCGCGATTATCATCTTGGATTTCAAACACCTGAGCGCTCAGCACAATATCCTGCTCATGTGCATGACCTTTCGCCAGTGATGACCCTTCAAGGCGCGCTTGCTCATACGGATATGCCTATAGAAAGTGGCCCTACTAAATTGTTGCCGTTCTCTCAAAGTTATCATGAGGGGTATTTGGCTTATCACTTACCAGAATTCACGGAGTATTTTGAAGAAAACTATGTACAGTTAGAGCTTAAAAAAGGCGATGCAGTATTTTTCAACCCAGCATTGTTTCATGCAGCCGGTGATAATAATTCACAAGATGTCAAACGCTTTGTAAATCTATTACAAGTTTCATCTGCTTTTGGTAGGGCTATGGAAAGCGTTGATCGTTTTGCCATGTGCGAAGCCATTTATCCAGAATTGCTCAAACTGAATCTAGAGGCTATGCAGCAAGAGGCAACAATTGCATCTACGGCAGAGGGTTATAGTTTTCCAACCAATTTAGATCGTGATCCACCTATTGGTGGCTTAGCACCGAAAACACAAGCAGATATTATGCGCCAGTGCTTGAAAGAGCAAAAATCTAGTGGTGATTTTAATATTGAGCTTGAGGCACTTTTAAATAGACAACGCCCATAGGCTGAATTTATTCTTTAACACTTTCCATGACCACAAATGTAGAAGTCTGCGCCACATGGGGCAGACTTGAAATTTGTTCACCTAAAAGTGATCTATAATGCTTAATGTCACGGCTGCGAATTTTTAACAGATAATCAAAATTAGATGCAATCATATGGCATTCTTCTATTGCATTGATCTCACGCACTGCTGCATTAAATGCATCTAAAGCAGAAGAGCGCGTATTATTTAAGGTAACTTGAACAAAGGCAATATGCCCTTCACCTATCATGCTAGAATCGATTTGAGCATGATAGCCTTTAATAATTGAATGCGCCTCAAGTCGTTTTAACCTCAATTGGCATGGCGTTTTTGATAAACCAACTTTCTTTGAAAGATCGGTAATGGTTATGCGGGCATTTTGTTGCAATGCAGCTATAATTTTTCTATCTAATAGATCAATTTCACTATTATTGTTCATTTTATATATCTAATCCTCTATATAACTTAAAATTATTTAATAATTTAACTAATTTTATATCAAACATAGAGAAAAACACCAACTTAATTATTGTATACTTAAACCTCCCATTAGATGAGAGCTTGGTTAGATGAATAAAGCATTAAAAGACATTCGGACAATAATTCGCGATTACAATCTTGCAGATGAGACCCAATGTTTGGATAATTTGATCGCTCAATCTCAGCTAGACGAAGATATTAAGCGGGATATTCATCTTGCAGCATGTCAGTTGGTAACAAATGTTCGCAATAATTCAATACCTACAATCATGGAAGGGTTTTTAGCAGAATACGGTCTATCAACCCAAGAAGGCATATCCTTAATGTGCTTGGCAGAAGCTTTAATGCGTGTGCCAGATATTGAAACCATGGATGCGTTGATTGCAGATAAGATTGTCCCCAGTGATTGGGGCAAACATTTAGGCAATGCTTCCTCCTCGCTAATCAATGCCACAACTTGGGGGTTAATGCTTACTGGTCGTGTTTTAGATGATAAGGGTGAAGGGATTGGCGCAACTCTACGTCGTATGATTAAGAATTTGGGTGAACCTGTGGTGCGTCAAGCTGTTTCCCAAGCCATGCGGGAGATGGGTCGTCAATTTGTACTTGGGCGCAGCATAGAAGAAGCTATGTCCCGTGCAAAAAATAATGAACAACTGGGCTATTCATATTCTTATGATATGTTAGGTGAGGCCGCTATGACCGATAAAGATGCGCGGCGCTATCATCTATTCTATAGCGACGCAATTACTGCTATTGCTGCTAATTGCAACAATGATATTAAAGAGAATCCAGGCATCTCAGTAAAACTTTCAGCGCTTTACCCACGTTATGAAATGGGCAAACGTGAGGCAGTTTTAAAAGAATTAGTGCCACGTATTCGCTCACTTGCCATGTTAGCTAAGAGCGCAAATATGGGATTTAACATTGATGCTGAAGAAGCTGAACGCCTTGACTTATCATTAGATGTGATTGAGGCCACTTTGAGTGAACCTGCTCTTGCAGGTTGGGATGGTTTTGGTGTGGTGGTACAAGCCTACGGCAAACGTGCACCATTTGTAATTGATTATCTTTATGAACTGTCTAAAAAACTTAATCGTAAAATTATGGTTCGTCTTGTAAAGGGAGCCTATTGGGATAGTGAAATTAAACGCGCTCAAGAGTTGGGAATTGAAAATTTTCCTGTTTTTACCCGTAAAGAGAATACCGACGTTAGCTATATTGCTTGTGCTAAAAAACTTTTAAACTACTCCGACATTATTTACCCGCAATTTGCTACTCATAATGCCCATACGGTTGCGAGCATTTTAACCATGGTTGAGTCTGATCAATTTAAATTAAAACCAGCTTTTGAATTTCAACGTCTCCACGGCATGGGCGAAGCACTGCACGATGAAGTTTTAAAACAGCATAAAACACGCTGCCGCATCTATGCACCTGTTGGCGCTCACCGTGATTTATTGGCCTATCTAGTACGCAGACTTTTAGAAAATGGAGCAAACTCTTCTTTTGTAAATCAAATAATTGATACAACAATCCCTGCTACAGAAGTCGCAGCAGATCCCTTTCTTAAAGTGATGCAAAATAAAGTTGATCAACATCCAGATATAAAAAAACCAGGTCAATTATTTGGCGATACTCGAGTGAATTCTAAAGGGTTTGATATTACAAATTCTAGCGATATTGAGATCATAGAAGAGGCGATAAAACCATTTAATGATCATCAATGGAATTTCTCAAAGGATGGGCAAAGAACACTCACCATTGCCAATCCCTATAAGCCAGATGAAGTGGTTGGAAATGTTTCACTAACTGATTTAAATGAAATTGATGAGAAGGCTGAGCAAGCTAAATTTGCCTACAAAGAATGGTCAAAATTCACGGCAAAAAAACGTCGCGAAATATTATTGCAGGTAGCTGATCTTTATGAGGAAAACTTTGGCGAACTATAC
>CAKMZG010000002.1:18737-39481 GCA_929200335.1 uncultured Alphaproteobacteria bacterium
CTATACTCCATTGCTCAACGAGAAGCAGGTAAAACTCATCTCGATGCTATTGGTGAATTACGAGAAGCCGTCGATTTTTTAAGATTTTATGGCATTGAATGCGAAAAACTAGATTATAAAAATAAAACTTCAAGAGGAATTATTGCTTGTATCTCGCCTTGGAATTTCCCTTTGGCAATTTTTACAGGTCAAATTGCAGCGGCACTGGCCACAGGCAATGTGGTTTTAGCAAAGCCAGCAGAGCAAACGCCATTGATAGCTCATGTTGCAGTAGAACTATTTTATCGTGCAGGCGTTCCAAAATCTGCTTTGCATTTGATCATTGGTGATGGCGAAATTGGCGCTGCATTAGTGAATAATGCTGAGGTTAATGGGGTGTGTTTTACAGGCTCTACAGCTGTAGCAAAACATATAGATCAAGCCATGGCATTTAATCAAACGCCTGATGCAATGTTAATAGCTGAGACCGGTGGTTTAAACGCTATGATTGTAGACAGCACTGCCTTACCAGAACAAGCCGTTAGAGATATTGTTACATCAAGTTTTCAATCTGCAGGTCAACGTTGTTCTGCTTTGCGCGTTTTATATTTGCAAGAAGATATCGCAGATAATGTTTTGGAGATGCTTTATGGTGCTATGGATTGTTTAGAGCTGGGTTGCCCGCAAAATTTATCAACAGATCTTGGGCCATTGATTGATGCAGATGCTCAAAATCATATACAAGAATATTGCAACAATGCACAAAAATCTGGTCGTGTATTAAAGGCACTTGAGGCACCAAATCAAGGATATTTTGTAGCACCCCATGTTATTGAAGTAGATAGTATTGAAGAAATGGAGCGTGAGATTTTTGGCCCTGTCCTTCATGTGGTTCGATTTCATGCATTTGAACTTCCAGATATTTTGCAAAAAATAAATCAAAAAAACTATGGCCTTACTTTTGGCTTACATACAAGAGTAGATGGCAGAGTGCAGGAAATTGTGGATCAAATTAAAGTGGGTAATATCTACGTAAACCGAAATCAAATTGGTGCGGTTGTAGGCTCTCAACCTTTTGGTGGTGAAGGGCTTTCAGGAACGGGACCAAAGGCTGGAGGTGTCAATTATTTGCCACGGTTCCTAGATATAAAAGCATCTTTTGCTACCATTAGTCCTATTGAAAACAAATCAATTGAACAAATCGATATGCCAGGACCAACAGGAGAAGATAATCGCCTTTCAATATTCCCGCGCGGTGACGTGTTGTGTTTGGGTGAGAACTATCAAACAACCCTGCCCTATATAGAAGCTACTTTATCAATGGGCAATCGTGTGGTGGCAATTGTTGAGGAGAAGTTAAATCAAAATATCATTCAGAATGATCACCTTAAGCTGCTAAATGGTAAACTCGAAATTGATGGCTTAAGAACTATCAGCAAAATTTCAGCTGTAAGTGCTTGTGGAAATGCTGAATGGGTCAAAGCCATTCGTCAAATTTTAGCACAACGTGAGGGGATTATCTTGCCTTTAATCACGGAGCCTCTGGAGGAGCGTTTCATAATTGAACGCCATTTATGCGTTGATCATACAGCATCAGGGGGGAATGCTAAACTTTTGGCAGAAATGAGCTAATTACTTAACGGCATTTTTGATCCTATGATCTGATTTTGCCGTTGATAATATCCAATCTCTGACAATTTTACTTTGCTGAGAAAGTACTTTGTTTTTTGACCAAACCAGATAAAAACCAACACCCGTTGGCCAATGCCATTCATTTTTTGCAATCAATAATCCTTGTTCTATCAATTTTTGTATGGTGTGATCCCAACCAAAACAAATACCCTCACCTGCCATCGCAGCTTGAACGACAAGCGCATAATCATTAAAGCGCAATCCCTTTTGTTCGCTATCAAAATTAATATTATGATACTTAAACCATTCCTGCCAAGATGGTCTTTCACGAATTGGTTCTTCTAAATGAATCAGTGATTGCTCTAATAATTCCGCAGGATATTTAAAATTACAAAAAGCATTCTTATATTGTGGAGATGCAGCAGGATAAATTATTTCAGAACAAATTAATGCGCTATTACAATCTTTCCAATCGCCATTACCACGACGAATGGCCAAGTTTATATCTTCTGCATCTATATTGGGTTCATAAAAACTGCTTTGCAATCTCAAATCAATATTACCATGCAATTCACGCAAATGGTTTAATCTTGGCATCATCCAATAATGGGCAAAGGCAGAAGATGAGTTTAAAGTTACATATTCTGTATTTTCTGTAGCTCTAATATTTTCAATACTGGTACTGATTTGACTTAATGGCTCAGTAATTTCGTCTAATAATTTTTGCCCAAGATAGGTTAAAGTAATTTTTTTATGATCTCTGTTAAACAGTAGTACATCTATACTAGCCTCTAGCTGTTTTATGGCAGCACTAACCGCGGGCTGCTGAATGTTTAATTCTTGTGCAGCCTTAGTAAAGGAGTTTAAACGTGCTGCAACCTCAAAAATAATGAGATTCCGCGGCGAATGTAAGGTTTTCCAAGTATTTTGCATAATTTTTTTTAATGCATATTATAAGTTTTTTCCAGCTTTATTTATGTTTTAAAGCATATACCATAATTTTTATTGATTAGGATAAGCCCCATTAGGAGGATGAGATGGCTAGACGCAGTAAACGCAGAACAAATGAGGTAAGCAAAAGAAAAACAGCATTGGCATCTCCCCATGTAAAGCGAATTATCCCGTATTATGATGTGCTTGATGAAGAGCAAATGCAGAAAATTGATGCCCATGTGGATTGGATGCTTGAAAATGTTGGCTGCGCTTTTCGTGATGATCCCTATGCTTTAGAGATATGGCGCAAGGCAGGCATTAAACCAGTTGATGATGATATCATTCGCGCACCAGCAGATTTTATTCGCGATCTTTGCTCAAAAGCTCCATCAAAATTTACCCAACTCGCAAGAAATCCCGAGCGTTCTATTACCATTGGCGAAGGAAACCAAGTTTTTGGTCCAATATTTGGCGCACCATTTGTGCGTGATCTTAAAAATGGCCGCCGTTATGGTGATATGGAAAGTCTGCATAAATTGGTGAAACTTACCTATATGCATCCAAACTTGCATCAAGGTGGATTAGTCACTTGTGAGCCTTGCGATGTGCCAGTTAGCAAACGTCATTTAGATATGTTGTTAGCTCACATGACTATGAGTGATAAACCTCATCTTGGAGCAATTATAGAAAAAACGAGAGCAGAAGACAGCGTAGCCATGACAGAAATTGTTTTTGGCAAGGAGGTGATGGAAAATAATTGCTGTATCATGGGCAATGTAAATACTAACTCTCCTTTGCTGGTTGATAAAGTGGTGACAGAAGCTGTTGTGGCCTATTGCTCTAAGGGTCAAGGGATTATCGTGGTGCCCTTTATTTTAAGTGGCGCAATGGGGCCTGTATCAACCGTGGCATCGATTGCTCAAGCGTTATGTGAAGCTATGATGGTTTGCGCATTTTCACAATTGGTTAAGCCGGGAGCACCCTTCATTCTTGGTAATTTTTTAAGTTCTATGTCATTGAAATCTGGCGCCCCCACCTTTGGAATGCCAGAGCCTATTTTATCAAATTATGTTGTAGGGCAGATGGCGCGTCGCCTAAACTTACCACTGCGTTGTGGAGGATCTTTAACAGCATCAAAAATAGAAGATGCACAAGCAGCTTATGAATCAGCAGATAGTATGCATTCAACCATGTTGGCGGGTGCTAATTATGTTATTCATAGCGCTGGCTGGCTAGAAGGTGGCCTTTGTACCGGGTTTGAAAAACTCATAATGGATGCTGATAGACTTGGCAGTTATCAAAAAATTCTCGATCAAGGTTTAGACCTTTCAGAAGAGGCGTTTGCAAAAGATGCCTATAATGAAGTTTTGCCGGGCGGGCATTTTTTAGGCTCTAACCATACCATGCGAAATTATCAAACAGCATTTTATGAACCTAAACTAAGTAATAGTGAAAATGTGGAAAGTTGGGAAGAATTAGGCAGTAAGGATATGCGCCAAAGGGCTTATGAGCGGTGGAATCAAATGTTGGAAGAATATGAAAAGCCACCTATCGATAGTGCCTTAGAAGAAGAGCTGAAAGATTATGTTGCAAGACGCAAATCAGAATTACCAGATGCGTGGTATTAATAAAATTTATTGGGGAGTAAAAAATGCCAGAAATACAAAAAGATGAAAATAAACAAGATAGAAAGCTACCATCTCATGCTAAGGTTGTGGTCATTGGCGGCGGTGTTGTTGGTTGTTCAATTTTGTTTCATTTGGCTAAATTTGGCTGGAAAGACGTTATTTTATTAGAGCGAGATGAATTAACCTCTGGCTCTTCTTGGCATGCAGCAGGGCAAATTCATACCATCAGCTCAGATCCTAATATTTCTCGCCTGCAAAGCTATACAATCGATCTCTATAAAGAAATTGAAGAAACTTCAGGCCATAGCGTTGGGCTTAATATTACAGGCGGATTTTATTTAGCATCTAATAAAACCTGGTATGATTATTTAAAGCGTGAACGCTCAAAAGCCCGTTATATGGGATTGCATCAAAAATTTATTTCACCACAAGAAGTTGCTGATCGCCATCCTTTAATTGATCCTAAACATTACCTTGCAGCCCTTTGGGATGATCAAGATGGCGACCTCGATCCTTCCGGCGCAACCTATGCTTTTGCCAAGGCTGCTAAAGTACATGGAGCTGATTATTTTACCCACACGCCAGTTACTGGCACCTCTCAACGCTCTGATGGTTCATGGGACGTTGAAACACCAAAAGGTAAAATTAATGCTGAACATATTGTTAATTGTGGCGGTTTATGGGCGCGCGAGGTTGGCCATATGCAAGGTGTTAATTTGCCTGTTCAACCTATGGAGCATCATTATCTTATTACAGAAAAAATTGATGCTGTTGTTAATCATCCAACTCGCCTGCCCGCTGGCATTGACTATGAAGCTAATATTTATTTTCGCCAAGAACGCCAAGGCATGTTGCTTGGTACCTATGAGCCAAAAGGCACACCATGGAAAATAGATGGCACACCATGGAATTTTGGACATGAATTATTGCAACCTGATATTGATCGTATTGCAGAACGTTTAGAGATGTCTTTTGAGCGTATTCCTGCAATTGGTGAAGCTGGCATTAAAGACATGATTAATGGGCCTTTCACTTTTGGCCCTGATGGCAACCCAATGATTGGCCCTGTACCAGGGATGCAAAATTATTGGGTGGCCGTTGGTGTCATGGCAGGCTTCTGTCAAGGTGGCGGCGTCGGTTTAACTATGGCAGAATGGATGATAGATGGTGAACCCTCTATCGATGTGTGGGCTATGGATGTTGCACGCTTTGGTGATTTTGCATCCCCTGATTGGGGCACAAAAAAATCTACGGAAAACTATGAACGTCGTTTTGTAATGACGTTTCCAAATGAAACTTTACCAAAAGGTAGAATGCAAAAAACAACAGCCCTTTATGACAGGTTAGTAAACAAGGGCGCTCGCATGGGACAGAGTTTTGGCTTAGAACATGCGTTATGGTTTGCTGACAACCCAGATGATGCATGGGAAGAGCCAACATTTGAGCGTAACCGAAGTCATGACTATGTGGCAAAAGAAGTAGAAGCCGTTCGCACAAAAGTTGGTGGCATAGAAATTGCAAATTTTGCAAAGCATGAATTTAAAGGCGCAGGCGCGAGAGCTTATCTTAATAAAATTATGGCGGGCTTTATACCAAAATCTGGCCGCATTACCTTGACCCCAATCTTAACTGAACAAGGCAAGTTATATGGTGATCTTACGGTTGCCTGTCTTAGTAATGATCATTTTGTGGCTTTTGGTAGTGGTGCAATGCAAGACGCACATCGCCGCTGGTTTGAAAAACACCTTCCCAACGATGTTACCTATAATAATGTTTCGGATGATTGGCATGGCATTGCAATTTCAGGGCCAAATGCTCGATTGCTTTTAGATAAAATAACCCGTGATGATGTTTCAAATGATGCTATGAAGTTCAGGGATTGCAAACATACATTTGTAGGTGGTGTACCCGTAATTTTAAACCGCATTAGCTTTTCAGGTGAACTCGGCTATGAAATTTATTGTCACCCAAGTTACTTATTGAGACTTGGACAAACCATTGAAGATGCTGGGGTAGATTTGGGGTATCGTTGGTATGGAGCAAGGGCACTTATGAGTTTACGTCTTGAAAAATCATGGGGCGTCTGGACTATGGATTTTAGACCAGACTTCACACCTCTAGAATCTGGTCTTGATGTCTTTATCAATTGGAAAAAAGAATTCATTGGCAAAGCCGCTGCTAAAGCCCAAATGGAAGAAGGCTGCAAAACAAAATTAGTAACCATGATCTTAGATGTTGATGGCATTGATGTGAGTAATGATGAAGCTATTTTGAAAGATGGTAAGGCCATTGGTTATGTGAGCTCAGGTGGCTATGCACATCATGTTAATAAATCTATGGCAATGGGATATGTGCAATCTGAATATGCTATAGCGGATGAAATCGTACAAGTGGAAATCATGGGAAATATGATTGAGGCACAGATCATAGGCGAACCATTATATGATCCTAGTGGAAGTAACATGAGGGGTTAGGAATTATTATTTTGCTGACATATCAAATTTATTTCGTGCCTTATCAATAGCATTTAAATTTTCTAAAGCCCAATACCCCAAAGCTGTCACAGGCTCGCAAAATGATTTGCCCATAGGCGTTAAACTATATTCAACCTTTGGAGGGATGGTTGGATATTGCTTGCGATTAACCAGCCCATCGCGTTCTAGTTCTCGAAGAGTTAAACTTAACATCCGTTGAGAAATACCTAGATTTCGTTTTAACTCATTAAACCGAAGCGTGCCATATTGTGTTAATGAAATAATTACCAGAATACTCCAGCGATCACCCACGCGCGATAGCACCTCATTGATACGGCTACAGTCTGGGCATTTGGATGCCTCAATGTCTTTAGTATCCTTTTTGTTACTAAGGTTCATTTTTGTGCCTTCTTGCAATCTTATTAGTTTCGATTATATAGTCAGTTACAAATATATACTATACTTTTGAAATAACACAATAGGAACTGATAAATGACTGAAAAAACTTTGCTTGAACAATTAGACTGGCGCTATGCAACAAAAAAAATGGATCCAGCTAAAACCGTACCTCAAGAGAAAGTCGATGTAATTGTTGAAGCTATTCGCATGGCACCTACATCTAGTGGCACTCAGCCTTTTGAATTATTCGTAATCACTAATGATGATGTTAAAGCGAAAATTCGTGAGGCTGCTGGCGATCAAGCACAGGTAAGCGAAGGCTCTCATCTATTGGTTTTTGCTGCATGGGATAATTATACCGCAGAGCGCATTGATGAAGTTACAAATTTAAATATTCAAGAGCGTGGTGAAATTCCCCTAATTCATGAGTATTATGGAAACCTAAAGGCCAATTATGTGCCGCGTGATGCTGAAGTAAATTATGCTCATGCTGCTCGTCAGGCCTATATTGCGCTAGGCATTGCATTAGTTGCTGCAGCTGAACAAGAAGTTGATAGCACACCCATGGAAGGGTTCTCGCCTGAAATGGTAGATGATATTTTAGGGTTAAAAGAGCAAGGCCTACGTTCAGTAGTATTATTGCCATTGGGATATCGCGATCCATCTGCTGATTGGTTATTGCCTATGAAAAAAGTACGTAAATCACTCGATACCATCGTAACAAGTATCGATTAAGATAGGATTTTCAAAATGAATTTTATTCGAAAAATATTAGGCACTGCGCCTAAGCCAACAGCTGATGGCGCTTTTGCGCCATCATGGTTAGCTATGAAAATGGCCACTTCATCCACTACAGATTATGATGGTACAAAATATGTTAAACCTTATAAGGGTGAAAAAAATCGCATTCTTATGCTTTGTACACAAGAGCGTAACATGACCATGGCCAATGGCAATAAATTTTCAACTGGCAATCACCCTGTTGAAATGGCATTGCCAATGCTACACCTTATTAATGCTGGATTTGAAATTGAGGTATTTACCCCCACGGGCGATTCAGCAAAAATTGAAATGTGGGCAATGCCCGACCAAGATGAAAATGTTAAAAAACTTTTCAATGATTTTGATGCTGCTTTAAATGTTCCTAATAGTCTTGCAGATTTTGTTGCTAATAAAATGAAAGACGAAACATCATATGCTGGTATATTCATCCCTGGTGGCCATGGCGCAATGCTTGGCTTACCAGAAAATGAAGACGTTGGAAAATTACTACGTTGGGCTGATGAGCAAAATCTGTATACCATCACATTATGTCATGGACCTGGTGTATTAATGGCTGCAAAAGAAGATGATAACTTCATTTATGATGGATATAAAATAGCTTTATTTCCAGATTCTGTCGATAAACAAACACCAAAAATTGGTTATTTGCCTGGGCCAATGCCGTTCCTTTTGGGTGAAAAATTAACTGCAATGGGCCTTAATATAGTTAATAAAAAAGCTGATGACACATGTCACATTGATCGCAGGCTTATTACAGGTGCTAGTCCACAGGCTTCCAATAACTTAGGAAAATTGGCTGCAAAAACATTGTTGGAAAATTTATAATAATTTAATTATGGGCGCCATTTATTGGCGCCCTACCCTTTTATTCGAAGGTAAAATTTATGCGCGTGCGTAAACATCTTCATAGCGAATGATATCATCTTCCCCAAGATAGCAGCCGGTTTGCACTTCAATGAGTTGCAAAGGTAATTTCCCTTCATTTTCTAAACGGTGCACCTCACCTTGTGGGATATAAATTGATGCATTTTCACCAATCAATTTGCGCGCTTCACCCACAGTGACAGTCGCAGCACCTTCAACTACAATCCAATGTTCGGCTCGGTGGATATGGCTTTGTAGAGAAAGTTTACCCCCTGGTTTAACAACAATAGATTTTACTTGGAAACGAGAACCCAATGATAGAGTTTCATAATACCCCCATGGGCGATAGTGACGCGGGAATTCCTCAGCTTGTTTAATGCCTTTCTCCTTCATTGCATTAACTGCAAGGGAAACACTTTGTGTGGAATCCATATCAGATATTAATACTGCATCTCGGGTGGCGATGGCTGTAATATTTTTCAACCCCACCCCAACAATTGCCAAGTCCTCATTCTCACTACGTATCAGACAATCTTCACATTCAATGGCAAGTGCATTATCAGATTTAGCAACTCCAAAATGATCTTTATCACTTTCATGCCATACCGCGCGCCAGCTACCAAGATCATTCCACCCAGGATTGACTGGCACAACATAGCCTGGCTCTTTTTCCATAATACCGACATCAAAAGATAAATCGGGCATCTTTTTAAAGCTATCACCAAAGCGAGAAAAACCTAGATCGTATTTTAAGTTTTCTACTGCGCTTCTTGCATGCTCAAGTATCTTGGGGTGATATTCTTCAAACAGATTAAAGGCTGTTTTTACAGAGAGTAAAAATATGCCGGCATTCCATACATAGCTCCCATCATTGAGCATTTTTTGCGCTCCATGCATATTTGGTTTTTCTATAAATTGAACACATTTTTGTGGCTTGCCATTTTCGCTTTTAACATCGCTCAATTCCATATAACCAAATCCAGTCTCTGCTCTATCTGGTCTTATGCCAAACGTAACGACATGCCCTTCTTTTGCTTTTTCAATGCCTGCGGTTATTGCTTGCAATAAATGCTTTTGCTCGTGAATAACATGATCCGATGGGACAATTAACATCAAGCCTTCTTCATCTTGTGCCTTTAAGAATTCAGCTGATGCACAAACCGCAGGTGCAGTATTTCGAGGCTCTGGTTCAATCAAAATTGTAGCACTTTTATTATTTATACTTTCCAGTTGTTCACGCACGGTAAAACGATAGGCTTCATTTGTAATCATGAGTGGTGGCATGAAACCAAATTCTTCCATACGTTTTACAGTATCTTGGAGAAGACTATATTCACCATTTAAATTTGCAAATTGCTTAGGCATAGCTTTACGTGATAAAGGCCATAGTCTACTGCCTTGACCACCGCATAAAATTACTGGATAAATGTTATTTTGCATAATCTTGTTCCTTATTTTAATGTTAACTGTGAGACAGATAATTTACTATTTGTCTTGTTATTGATTTGTTTTAAAGTGAAAAATAATAGGCATACGGCCATCATTATTTGACAACAAAATTTTATTAGTAGGAGGTCTTCAGGCACCAGTTCAGTGGTAAAACTTGCACTAATTATAAATGCACTTATTTGTAATGGCACACATGATGCAACAATCCATATGCCTCGAAAATCATCAAGTGTCGTAAGGAAAGTTACCAATAGATAACTGAAGGTGAAAGCAGATGCAGCACCTGCTGCATAAAGTAGTAAATTTTTACTCAAAAGATATTGGGAACCTACCAACAATGTGGTTAGAGTTTTTGGCATGAAAAACACCGCGCAAATTATAACTATTGTTACCAAGGCAAATAATATGGCGACTGGAAATAGTGGTGCTATGCCGCTTTCACCTCGCGCCACTGCTTTTGCGACTGTGGGGATTAAAATTCCAACCAATCCAAAGCATGCAAAAAATTCAATACGTTGGAATAGGCCTGCAGCTGCTATTAGACCTGCTGTTGTTTCATCAAATATAATTTTTGCTGCAAAAATTTCACCATCAAGTAAGAGAACTTGCGAAGCTTGCAATAGTGCAAAAGGCAAGGCAATTTTTGCAAGTGTACTAGAAAGACCTTTTGGCAGAGATGGTTTAATTTTTATCTTTGGAAGCTTGTTTGAAATAACCAACCAACCAGCAATAATTGATACTGTAATTGATGCAATGACCCCTTCAATTCCATAGCCCATTTGCCATAAGAATATAGCACCTGTAAGCCTAACTACCATTTCTACATTAGCAGAAAGTAAGATCGCTTTAACATCAATTTGTCCTTGCACAACACCGCGTAATATGGACAAAGATGCAGAAAATGGGAAAGATAGAAAAATAATTAGTAAAAGTTTTGGTTGTTGCATTCCTAACATTTGACCAATATCAAAACTATAAATATAATACATTAAAAAGGGTGTGACTAAACATAGAGATATAAATGTAAATTTATTAAACTGGGATAACGCCTGATTATCTTGCTCAAATCTTATGGCCACATGACGTGTAACAGCCAATTGTAGCGATCCAAATATTGCTAGAATAAAAAGTTTGATGGTTTGTACGAGCGCAAGATCGCTATAGAGCTCAGGCCCCATCCACCGACTAAATAACATGTTAAAAACTAGATTACCTATATTAACAAAGTTAGAAGATAAGAATATCAATACAACAGGACTTGCTATCATAGCCCAATAGATATTAAATTTTGGGCGCGTTTCAACGCTATCTAAAACTAACATCCTAAACAACCACTTTATAATGCTTAATTTTGATAGCTTTTTGTTTACTAAGTTTGGGTTGTTTTAATTGCTTTTGCACAACTAGTTTTAGCATTTTAAAACCACTTTTGACGATGGTTTTTGTGGTAATATTTGAGCCGTCAATTTCATTCCACTCAGCTAATGGATACTCATAAAAAGCCTTTTCATGATTACTTATTGAGGAAGAAAGTCGCGCAAATAGCTCAACATCAAACAACCAACCTGCGGTGAATTCTTGATGTAAATTGTTTCGCAATTCAAGGGTATTGCGCAACATCTTCGCACCACATTGGGTATCCTTTACGGGCAAACCAACTGCTAATCTGGCTAAGGTGCTGCATATACGCGAAACTGTTCGTCTAGCAAATGTGCGATTAATTTTATGACCCAATAATTGAATTCGCGAACCATAGACAACATCTACATCGTGATATTTAAACAAAATTTTACTGAAGTCTCGAATATCACAAAGTGGCGTTGCAAGATCAGCATCCCAATAGCCTACTAATTCTGCACCGCTTGCCGTTGCAAATAATAGACCTTGCCTAACCGCTTCTGCCTTTCCTGAATTTTTTTCTTGAGATAAGAAAAAAATTCGTTCAGGAGAATATGCTTGTAGATCGTCCAAAAGAGTAAGGGTTTTATCTGTACTGCCATCATCTACGAACAAAAAATGTAATTGAGGATTACTATCTAATGCTAATTTAAATTCATCAGAGTTTAATCTGTTAGCCTCATTGTAACAAGGTACAACAATAAAAATGAAAGCATCTTGATTATCTTTATTTTCTGAATTATTTGGAAGCAAAAAATCTGTTTTGGATTCAAATTTATTTGCAATTACAATTGGTGTCTGAATAGACATGCCGTTCCCCAATATTATTGTTATTATTTTTTAAGTTAGGGAAAGTATATATTTATTTATTACATCTGTCTTACAAGCATTGGCCTACTATAGTAATTCAATAGGCTTTAATTTTGACTCATAGTATAAACTAACTATACAGAGGGATAGCCTTGCGCAAGTTTATTAATATGAAATTCAATCACATTTGATAGTGGCATTTCTTGCGCGGCAGCTCTATTAGCAAGCACTAATTCTTGCGCCCTTTCAATATTAGATAATGCTTCAATTTTTGCCTTTGCCATATCAATGGCAGATTCAGGTTGATAGTGATAGCCATTGATGCCCTCAGCTTTACAAACATCTACAAAGTCACCAATATTAGGAAAAATTGGAACAGTCCCATAAGACGCCGTTTGATGCAAAACACCAGAGCTTCCTGTGGTTGAATTATAGTCGAAAACGCTTAATTGTGCTTCACCAAAGAAATTAGAGACATCCTCTTCTGCCACATAACCCACTACATTTACTTGGGGATCATCTTTTCTTGCTTCTTTAATTGAATTAACATAGCCTAATGTATTTGGATGATCTGTACCACCTATTATTAGTTCATAATCAGCATATTTGGGGTTCTTACGAATAATATCAAAAGCCTCTAAGAGAGTTTCAAGGCGCTTATAAGTTCCAAACTTTCCCATCGTGACAATTCGTCTAGGGCGGTTTTTAAGCGGTAGCAAATTTTCAGTTCCCGTATTGAATGTACCATGAGGCACATGCGTAATGTCTGCTTTTGGATAGACATTATGTAGATGGGTAAAGTAGCTTTCTAATGTAACAGTAATATAATCAGCCGACACCATTGCTTTCGAAATTATTTTTCCACCAAACTTCACAATAGTTTGTCTCAATTTTTGGCCTTTTAAAATAGTTTTATCCAAATCAATTCCAGAGATAATATTATGTGCTATCACGCCACTTTTATAACCAAACCAACTTGTAATCATAGGTGTCATTAAACCAAGCGCTGCAGGGATTTCCCTATCGCCAAAACTTGCAGTTTGCACATTATAAATCACGCAGTTAGGTTTAATTTTCCTAACAGCATGCAATATTCTTAGAGGCGTTAGGACGTTGTTAAATTTCCACAATCGTTTAACTTCACACTTTTCGCCCAAATTCAATTCTTCTATATGTTCCGGTAATTTATCAGCTAAAACAATTACGCGTTCAACATCGTCACGCTTTAGAAGCTCTTGAATAAAATGATAACCATATTCATTCAAAGTTTGGATGCCTGGGGGAAAAGCAGATACAACTGCTATTGTAAAACTCTTACGCATCAATTTTGACCTTTCATAAAAATATAAAAGCCTTTTGAAGCCGCATGAGCGGCAGGCTTTAATTTGCCAGTTACGTCAATTAATCCAAACTGACTTTGTAAGTTACGAACCCATGGAGAATAACCAACGGCTTCGGGATCTGGATTTGGAAAATCATGTAATGTCCATATAAATATGCCATCAGCTTTATGTAGTTCTGCAATTCGAGATGCTAATTTGCTTGCTTGTTCTTGATGAGAGCTTGGCCAGCCTGCTACCGCAGTGAAGGAACTCACGCCAATTTCTGTTATCATTACAGGTTTGTTTTTGGCTTTTTCTTTAACACTCAAAAGACGCGCCGCAGTATCTTTATTAGGTTGATATTCATGATATGTGATAACATCTAACCAATCAGCAGAAACATCAGCATATTCAGCAGTTGACCAGCCAACGGTGAGAGGCATTTTTGGCGCTAGTTGTTTTATAACGAGTGCCATAGAGCGCACCCAAGCTTCAATTCTACCTTTGCCGTGGGTTTTGAAATCTAGGTCTGGTTCATTTTTAATGTCAGTAAAGACCACAGCTTTATGCTCAGCAATCACACCCATAACATGCTTCAAATAAATCACATCATTAGACCATGTAGAAAGAGAATAACTGCCTTTAAGATCAAACAATGTAGGTATGACCAGTATATTTTTTTCTAAGGCAGCATCCAAAAGTGTGTTTAAATTTTTTAGATTCTTATTTGAAGTTTTATTAAGAAAATCTTCTCGGGGTAAAAATATACGAATAGAGTTTGCGCCAAGATCAACAATATGATTAAAATCTTCTTCTACTATGGAGATATCAAAATTACTCCAAAACTTTCGCCAGGGTGTCTTTGCAGGATAATAATTGATCCCAACCAATTTTTCATGCACGGCATGTGCTTTGCTTAACTTAATCGGCTGTGATGCCATACGTTCATGAGAAAAAACTTTCCAACCCAAGCTCTCATTTTTCAAAGTTGTTATATTATAATCATAGCTCGCATGAAATAGTTTAAGTGCTTCTTGTGTTTCAGCAAAGCGTACAGTTAAAGCGTTTAATTTTGTTTGGAATATGGAACCATCGAGATGATAGAATAATGGCGTTGCAGTTTTAGATAACATAACCATATTTGTACCAGCTTCATTGCTTGTTTTTGCAGCAACACCAGAACGGTGGAGTGCAACAGCAGTAAAATAGTCTTTTAGAATTTTCACCTCACCACTATCTTGAGATGCCGCAAAAGCGCTCCAGGCTTCAGTGATAGCTTTACCCAATTTTAGTCGATCAAAATCATTAAATTTTCGCGCCATGGTGTATTCGACATCTGTCCAATCAACAGCACTAAATTTTTCTTGTGGAGCAATGAGTGCTTCCTCTAGATAATTATATATCACTTCTCTATCTTGCACTTCGCTTAAAACCCGAGCCGTAATGCTCAACAAAATTATAAAGCTTAAACCAATTGAGAATATCACTATTAATTTTTTTTTCATTATTGTATTCTCCATTCTGGTATGGTTTCTTTTGTGACAAAACTTTCTAAATTCAGATCAAATTGACCTGATTCAGCACTGACAAAAATCTTCGCAGGCAATTGTTCTCTTTTACCTAGGAATATAGCGTTAAACATCCCGTCCTTTAACCAACCATTTAAAACCTGTTTTGGTTGCCCAGAAAAAGTAACGCTAACACTTAAAGGTGTTCCGTCATTTAGCATATGGCCAGCCTCGGTTAAGAAAGGCCCCAGTTTAAATTCAACAGCGTCAATAGACGGTAACGCAGTGGCAGTTATTTTTGGTGGAACATTCAATTTTATCTGCTGAAAAAAGAATGGAATTGGCTCTGATTGTATATTCCCAAGCCAAGCAAAAACATTTGCTTCATTATATAATGTGCGTGTTAATAATCGCGATCTAGCAATATCATCAACGGATACACCGGTAGCAACTGTCGTACTTTTATCTGGATGTTTTAGATGCAATTGAAAAGCAACACCATCTCCAATAGGATTTTCATATTTGTCTTTTAAAGGTATGGATTGAACACTGGAAAATGCTTCAGGTAAAGGTGTTTTTTTAACAGGCTCTATGATTAAATCTAGTGCATCCAAATCTGGAACAATTCTATATTCTGCCCGTGCGCTTTGTTTGTTTTTAGTAGTGGCGCCTGTATGAAAAGTGCCAGCATTTGGTTGTGGTATAAATATTACATCCGCAATTCCAGATTGGGTAAATGTATCAACAAATTTTGGCAAACCAAGCTTATAAATTACATCTGTATTATCAGCAACCATATTACCAAGCCTATCTTGTATAATTGTGACAGCATGGACATCATCTTTTCCCGCAACAGCGCTTTTGGGCCCTATGAAAGTAAGTAAGGTATCAGATTTTTTTGGTTCACTGTAATGTTGAGATACTACCTTATTTTGATATATTAATTCTTGCACACCAGACCAAGAAGCGCGCTTTGAATCTTCAAAATTTTTAGTTTCAACAAGACCAAATGCATCACTAAAATACATCTCAGCCATTGCCAAAGATGGAACTGTTATCCATCCAATACTTAGGCATGCAACGAAAAATTTAGAAGAATTTGTTAAACGTTTAATCATTATATTTGCTCTCCTAAAATAGCGGTTCGTGTGTCATGGCACTCATATGAATACGTGCCGCACTATAACCACCACTGCCATTTAATATGATTGTGCCTTGATTATATTTGGGATAAAAAATATTTGCTTTTTGCGAGGTTCCATTTACTTCAACATTTGAGTTTTCGATATCAGAAATTATAGAAATTTCTTTTGCTAGTGGAAGCTCAACACTAAATGGAACGCTTTGGCCTGGATAAACATTTGTATCAACAAAACCACATTCTACCCAAAGTGGTTTGCCATATTGATCATATAATAAAACATTAATACGAACGATTGATGCAGTTTCTGTTCCGGTATTAACCGCCAATCCAGTAAGGGTAAATTTTTTATTCTCTTGTTTAAATTTTAAACTATTTAAAACAATGCCACGATATAAATTTTGAGTATTCACAAGCGCGCGTGCTTCAATCGTTCCTATAGAGGGTGGGTGATAAAATTTTGGTGGTAAGAATTCATCAGGATCAAATGTTCCACGTGCTTTTGCATCCCTTAAGGATAAAACGCCATCGAATTCTACTTTAAAACCAGCACTTTCTTTTGACAGCAACCTTTGACCACCCCACTGTCCCATTGCCTTGCGACTAAGATGCTCATCATTGGCATAAAGTGAGCCAAAAATACTAACAGCGGCAGGATCATAATCTGTATTTATTACAATACCTAGAACTGAATATCTTGTACCACGCTTAACAATGCGTGATTGATGTACGGCGATATTGGGGCGATCTAACAGATCTCGATGCAAATTTGAATTTGCCCTTGCCTGTCTTCTTCCGACCGTATTCCACACCACAGATGATTGACGTTGGAGACGGACTGGCGTTTGTACCAATTGTAAATCAAAAGGCGCTACAAACCATTTTTTATTGCGCTTCACCAAACGCATTTTGCGTTGTTTTTTTATGCGGCTTAAGCCTGTTAAGTAATGAATGGTAACATTAAAATCTATTAAATGCTCAGATACAGAAGTTCTTTTTAGTTCTAAGCTATCCAATTTTCCGTATGAATTTACTAGGCCACCTTGCCACTTCCATCGCAACAACATGCTTTTATATTCAGGTCTAAATTCTTTATCTAGCTGCATATAACTTGCTATAAATTTTCGAAAGTCTAAATTTTTGAAATAGCGTTGAATTGTTTCTTCTGGAGATAGAACTCTATTAATTCTTTCATGAATAAACCAACCGCCAATCATGATGAGGGTAAAAGATAGACAAATTAAAACGACAAGAAACTGCCTAACTTTTTTTGGATTTGGAAATCTTACTGCAGGTTCAACAACGGGGGTTTTGGGCAATGCCTGTTTTTTACTATGGCTGTATATCAGATCTACTAACAGAATAAGAAAACCTAATAACAAAGCTGTAGGCGGTAGAATTCCCCACATTACCGCGTAGCTGGTAGAGACTAACCTTCTAGCTAAATATTGAGGTAGCGGTGTCACATCTGGCTTTTCCCAAACTACTATGCCATTTTGTAAGCGGTTTAATCTATTCCATCCATTGAAAAATAAGAGTGGGTCATAAAACTCATCATTAGAGAATATATATTTCAGATGATAATGATCTGCGTTTACTATAAATTGTTCTAAAGAACCTAACCCTGGAACTCCAAGATATTTAGCATTCTCTAACCGCTCTACAGAGAACCTTGTAAGATCTGGCAAACGTCTAGCTGAGTGATAATTTCCATCAACAGATTGTGCAGTCATTTGAGAAGATAAATAAGCAAATTGATCTCCAAACCCTAAAGTGAGGTAACGCCACCGATCATGGTTATCTTCTTCCATAAATCTCACAATAGGCGTGGGTTCAATAAAGCGGGGTTGTGTTGGCATGATCGTTGTAAGAATTGAAACAAATCCTGCCATAGCAGCCATTGAAATGAATAATCCACCTACAAGCAGACGTTGTCCATTTCTACCAAACACTGTATAAATTGCTTGGCGAGAACGGCCATGCATGAGACCATCAAGCAACACACCAACAAAGGGTAAAATTATTATTGACCCCCAAAATGTGAATCTATCCAATGTTAGAATATCAAATGCACCACCAAGCAACAAGCGTGGTATGGACGTGGTGCCACCGGTTCCTAAAATAAAGCATAAAACAAGACTAAGCCCCAGTGGCCATAATAACGTGGTGAATGATTTATAAAGCGCATAGGGAATCATGAATAATGCAACACCCCATGGGATGATGAAGAACATTAAACCAAGATCTAGGCGCTCGATAAAATTTTCTCGGCTACCATGGGGGATAGGCACTTGTGTTATTGGATCCGTAATTGACCAGTACCAATAAGGAAAAACAGTCATGGAGACTGCAAGGATCATTAAAAACCCTAGAATGCTTGCGCGAAGTACTGGCCTCCAAAAATATTTATAATTTTTAAAGCCTAATTTTACATAATTAGCGTCTGCATAAGCCCGTAGAGCATGAGCACAAAGTGGAAGTACGAATAAAATACCACCAAAAATAGGTGTAACATGATGAGCAGATGTGGTGGCTGCAGATAAGCAAATAGCAAAAACCAAGTTAATAATTCTGCCATATGCAATCCATCTAAAATAATAAGGTAAGGCATTTAAGAATAAGGCCAAGGAGAAAATTGTTGGCAATTGGCCAAAAATATGAACCGTTTGGCTTATTGATGAGGAAAGCACTAAGGCTAGAGCTGCATAGCCTGCCGATCTATGACTAACCCATAATAGAGAAAAGCGATAGATGCCAATAACGAGAAGCAATAACCCAACTAATTGAACAACAACAAAGGCAGCTCGCAGAGGCATTAAATGCATTAATGCACCAATCATCATGTGAGTACCAGGTGGATAAGATATGGTTACAAATCCTGTATACCAACGCGGTTCCCATGGATCAAACCAACTACGGTTATAATGATCTGCAAAAAACATATGAATGAAGGCATCATAAGTTTGCCCATGAGTAAATGGCAATAATCCTCCATGGAAAACCACACAAGCAACAAGGGCAAGCAAAAGCAAACGCAAACCAGCATTAGTTTGCATTGCTATTGCTGCATTAACCTTATGATCAATGTTAATGTGGGTTCTATTTAACAAAATACACCGCGCTTAAATTAGATGACGATCTCTAGCAATCATTGCTGCATGAGTGCGATTGCGTGCCTTAAGTTTTCTGCTTAGGGTTTTTGCATGTAGCTTAATGGTAACTTCTTGGAGATCCAGCTCTATGGCTATTTCTTTGTTAGACTTACCTTCGCTAATGCCTGTTAAAACATCTATCTCACGCTTGCTTAATAGGTCATCAACATAATCTGTTTGATTTTTAAGCAACTTAATAGGTGCATATATTTCGCCATCTAAAATAAATTTAACAGCAGCGGTCATTGATTGAACTGACAAAGTTTTTGGCAAAAACCCTGAAGCGCCAACTTCCAAAACCTTATTAGCAAAACTAAGAGAGGCAATACTTGATAAAATAGCCACTGGAGAATTTTCACATATATCCAGCATAAGCTCTAGGCCATTTAGACCGTCCATGCCGGGCATATTATTGTCCAGTAAAATTATATCAAATGGTTTGCTTGATTTTACAGCCTTTAGAGCTTCATCTAAATTTGCAAAAAGCTCTACCTTAACAACCATTTCATGTTCTAGAAAGGAACCAATGGATTCGCGTACAAGATCGTGATCGTCTGCTATTAAAATACGTTTTAACTCTACATCAGTTCCAGTAGAAAAATTTTGCGGTTTATCTATGGATTGTGAAGCATTGTGTTTCATTGAATTAAAAAAATTAGCATCAAATATATCGCTGCCGTTTAAACCATTAAACTTAGCTTTTATTTGATGATGATTGTCCAATTTTCCATTAAACTTAACGTCATACATTTTACCCCGTCAATTCTGCCCAATATAGTGGTTGTATTCCCTGCCACTGAAAAGATAGTATGAAATTTATTTCGATTAGGCTATTTAGCCGTTAGACTAATAGAGATAAATTTTGGAATATTATTGCTATACATATGCGCAAATTATTACTAAATAAACTTGTAAAACTTGCACTTAAATTTATTACAAGTCAAAAATTAACCAATTAATTCAATAGTATACTTAATTTATAATCTAATGAAATTTATATATATTTTTGTTGAGGGTCATCTAAAAAAATAAACTAAATTAATTACTAACAAAGTGTTCATGATTTTTACACCATGAGTTTATACCACATAAATTGAAATTAAAATCCTTTATACCAACCAAAAAATATCATTGGACCTGTATCAATAGTACTATCTACCCATCGCAAATCAACTTCATATTTAGCGCCTAAAAATAATTCTCCATTTTTAATTGGTCGGCGAATTTTTATGCCCGCTGCAGGTATGATTTTGTTATTATAATTGTTCCCAT
>CAKMZG010000002.1:39491-40367 GCA_929200335.1 uncultured Alphaproteobacteria bacterium
TCCCATCCAAATCCCAAGAGAAATGGGTATCTAAAAATGGAGTGAGTAAAAATTTACTTTCTCCAATTTTATAATCCGCTGAATACTCACCACCTACTGTTAGCACTAAATTTGTATCGCCATCCACTAAGGAACCTGGATAGGCCAATGTACCATAGCTCTTGAAAACGTTTTTTTCTTTGGTTAATCCAAAGTGGGTAGTTGGATTTTCTTCTTGCCATTGTTTGTAATAATAATAATCAACAGCAAATCGCCAGCCTTCTCGGCTAACATCACTTTCTAATTCTTGAAACCAATCATGGCGCGCGCTGAAGGTTAGCTCTAGACCTTCTAGCGGGCGCATTGCAAGGCTAATACCAAAGCCAATTTTTCTAGTATTGTTATAAGCAAAAGGTTTTGTATCACGTACATAATTGGCAAGCGTAAAGGCTTTTAGAACCGTATTATCCTTGCGCCATAATTCAAGATAAAGTTGTGCCCATGCTTCACCAAAAGCATTGCCTTCATCTTCATCTTGATTTGTATTTGGTGCTCTTAATATGCCGCCAGTAGCACCACCAAATTTTAGAAATTTAGTTTTTTCTTCTGCTGCTGTGTTGGCATTGAAAATTAAATTTAAGAATAAGGCTGCAATTATAGCATAGGCATTTTTGGTATTATTCATTGCCACGATCCCTAGATACAGAAAGCTCCCTGGATTAGAATATCTAATCAGTATAAACTCTGTTCGTTAGTTTATTATGGATCGCGTTAAAAATGCCGCCCCAGTTTTGCATTTGATCCGCTCATATATTCTGATCTTATCAAATCTATATAAAGCTTCAAATGATACAATAGTAGGGGGGGCATTGCCAAGTTATTTGACTGAGGCTGAAT
>CAKMZG010000003.1:0-20189 GCA_929200335.1 uncultured Alphaproteobacteria bacterium
CCCGTACCTTGACCACGCTTTGAAACAATAACCTGTTTTGCTTTCCAGCACTCTAGAACAGGCATACCAGCAATAGGGCTATTTGGATCATCTTGAGCGGCAGGGTTTACAATGTCATTTGAACCAATAACAATCACAACATCAGTTTCAGGGAAATCATCATTAATCTCGTCCATCTCCATTACGATATCATAAGGCACTTTAGCTTCAGCCAAGAGTACATTCATATGTCCTGGCAATCTGCCTGCAACTGGGTGAATGGCAAAACATACTTCTTTACCTTTGGCACGTAACTTGCGGGTTAATTCTGCTACTGCTTGTTGGGCTTGAGCAACTGCCATGCCATAGCCAGGAATAATAATAATGCTATCCGCATCATTTAGTGAGGCTGCAACACCATCTGAATCGATTGCAACTTGCTCGCCTTCAACTTCCATTTGCGGGCCAGCTTCGCCACCAAAGCCACCAAGAATAACGCTAACAAATGAGCGATTCATAGCTTTACACATGATATAGGATAAAATTGCACCTGATGAACCAACCAAAGCACCAACAACGATCAATAGATCATTACCAAGACTAAAACCAATTGCCGCAGCAGCCCAGCCTGAATAACTGTTAAGCATGGATACAACTACCGGCATATCTGCGCCACCAATGCCCATGATTAAATGGTAACCAAGGAACAGAGCCTTAATGGTCATCAAACTTAATGGGAATATGCCGCCAGTATTAAAGTACCAAATTAAAGTAATCACAGAGATAATTGCGGCGCCAGCATTTAACATATGGCCACCGGGTAATTTTTGTGCTGCAGATGTCACTTTGCCCGCTAATTTACCATAAGCAATAACAGAGCCAGTAAATGTAATTGCACCAATAAAGATGCCAAGGAAAAGCTCAACTCTAAGAATAGAAATTTCTACTGGTGACTTGTGAGCTAGTAATTCTGCAAAAGCACCTAGAGTACCAGCATTAGTGCTATGGCCAATATTACCAATTTCAATATGTGCATTAAACCCAACAAATACAGCAGCTAGGCCTACCAATGAATGCATGGCGGCAACCAATTGAGGCATTTCCGTCATTTGAACACGATTAGCAACCACATAACCGATGCCGCCACCAGCTGCGATAAGCAATAATGAGAGCATCCATAGCCCTGAGCCTGGACCAATCAAGGTTGCAAATACAGCAAGCCCCATGCCAACAATACCATACCAAACAGCGCGTTTGGCACTTTCTTGACCAGAAAGCCCACCAAGAGATAAAATGAAAAGAACTGCTGCGACAACATAAGCCGCTGTTGTAAAACCAAATTCCATAACGTTATCTCCCTTAAGATTTTTGGAACATGGCAAGCATGCGCCGTGTTACGAGGAAACCGCCAAAAATATTGATCCCAGCCATAAAGACTGAAAGCGCGGCTAATATAATGACCAGAATAGAACTTGAACCAATTTGCATCAAAGCCCCTAAAATAATAATAGATGAAATTGCATTGGTTACGGCCATCAACGGCGTATGCAGACTATGACTAACATTCCAAATCACTTGGAAGCCAACAAAAACTGATAAAACAAACACAATAAAATGCTGCATAAAGCTCGCTGGTGCTACAAGCCCAACACCTAAGAGCAGGGCTCCGCCTACAGCCAATAGGGTGACCTGTGTTTTAGTTTGTTGTTTAAATTCTGCAATTTCTGCAGCGCGCTTTTCTTCAGGGGTTAGTTCTGGAACAACTTCCTTAGGCTTGGCTGCAATAGCTTGAATTTTTGGTGGTGGTGGCGGGAAAGTAATTTCACCTTCATGGGTAACAGTTGCCCCACGAATAACATCATCTTCCATATTATGATTAATTTTGCCATCTTTTTCAGGTGTAAGATCGCTCATCATATGGCGAATATTAGTCGAATAAAGGCTCGATGCCTGAGACGCCATGCGGCTTGGGAAATCTGTATAACCAATAATGGTAACACCATTCTCAGTTACAATTTTCTCATCCATCACGGTTAATTTGCAATTGCCGCCTTTTTCAGCCGCCAAATCAACAATCACACTGCCAGTTTTCATGGAATCAACCATGTCTTTCGTCCATAATTCTGGCGCTTCACGGTTTGGAATTAACGCTGTTGTAATAACAATGTCTACATCAGGTGCAAGCTCACGGAATTTTGCTAATTGTGCTTCACGAAATTCTGGACTGGAAACAGATGCATAACCACCAGTTGCCGCACCGTCTTGTTGTTCTTCTTCAAAATCAAGGTAAACAAATTCAGCGCCCATGGATTCAACTTGTTCTGCCACTTCAGGGCGAACATCAAAAGCATATGTGATGGCACCTAAGCTGGTTGCAGTACCAATAGCGGCAAGACCAGCAACACCAGCACCAACTACCAGTACTTTTGATGGAGGTACTTTACCAGCAGCTGTAATTTGACCCGTAAAGAAACGGCCGAAATTATTACTAGCTTCAATAACAGCGCGATAGCCCGCAATATTGGCCATGGAGGATAAGGCATCCATTTTTTGTGCGCGAGAGATACGAGGCACCATTTCCATGGCAATAACATTGGCACCGCTGGTTTTTGCAGCTTCCATGCCTTCTTCATTGCCCGCAGGATTAAAAAATGAAATGAGGGTTTGTTCTTTGCGCAGATATTTCAGCTCTTTGGTTAAAGGCTGGCGCACTTTTGCAACAATATCCGCTTCTTTCCAAAGAGCTGCAGCTGTCTTGACAACTTTGACACCTGCTTCTTTATAATTTGCATCAGAAAAACCGGCTATAGTGCCAGCGCCTGCTTCAATTATACAATCATATCCGAGTTTTTGTAGCTGGCCAGCGCTTTCTGGCGTCATTGCTACGCGACCCTCTCCTTCAAATATTTCCTTTGGTGTACCTATAATCACGACTTATAACTCCCGTTTAGACTACAATTTAAGGTCTCATACAATATAATTTATGTGGAGACCAACTAGAATCTAATTTTTTTGTTAATTACAATAATTAGAGTATTTAGAGGTTCTTTCAGTAGAGCTCAACCCATGGGCTAATTTATTCTCTCTATTTTACTAAAATAAATTAAAATTACACGCAAATTAGCGTTTTTAACATAACTTCGTAGTGCTAGAGGGTAAATATTGGGATTGTATCCATACTCTAATTATGATTTGAATATTTAGTGCAATTTTATGGCATTATTGAATAAAAAGGAAAATGAATGATTAAAGATTTTGCTAATTCTAAATTAGAACACACGGGATTTGATCCACATTCAGGAAGTGCCTATGAAACAGTTTTAACCCGCGATGATTTTAATAATGCCACTCAAGAAATCACCACTTGGCAGGGCTATGAAGCTACGCCGCTTCATGAGTTAAAAGCGCTGGCTGATGCATTAGAAATAGATAGCATCTATTATAAAGATGAAGGTTCTAGATTTAACCTTGGCAGTTTCAAAGCGCTTGGCGGTGCATATGCGGGTTTAAAATTGGTGCAGCGTGAGCTGAGCAAGCGGTTAGATTTAAAAATATCAACGGCGGATATTCGTGCAGGCAAATATAAAGATGATGTGGCAAAGATCACTCTGGTTTCAGCTACTGATGGCAATCATGGTCGCTCGCTATCATGGGGTGCTAAAATGTTTGGTGCACCCTGCAAGATTTACATTCATAGTGAAGTAAGTGAAGGTCGCGCACAATCTATGCGAGATTTGGGTGCAGATGTTATTCGCATTGACGGTGATTATGATGCCTCTGTGGATTCCGCTCGTATTGATGCAGAAAAAAATGATTGGTTTGTCGTATCTGACACTTCTTGGGAAGGCTATACCCAACCACCTGTGGATGTGATGGCAGGTTATGGTGTGATGACTAACGAAATTGTAAGTCAAATAAGCGTGCCACCTACTCATGTGTTTTTGCAAGGCGGGGTAGGAGGGCTTGCAGCCGGTGTTATTGCTAGCCTGCGCCAACATTGGGAAGAAAATAGCCCAAGGGTCATCATTGTGGAATCAGAGCTTGCAGCTTGTCTTTATAAAAGCGCTCTCGCAGATGAAATTCAAACTTTTGAAATAGAAGAAGAAACCTTAATGGCGGGGTTATCCTGTGGTGAGCCCTCAGAATTGGCTTGGCAAATTTTGCGAGAAAATGCCCAAGATTTTATTACTATGCCTGAGGAAATTGTAGCCCCTGCTATGCGGTTATTAGCGCGCCCTCTTGGCGATGATCCTAAAATTGTGGCTGGTGAATCTGCTATTGCTGGTCTTGCTACGCTTGTTAGTGCCGCGAGCCAAAAATCTATGCGTGAAGCGCTTAGTTTATCTGCTCGCTCACGCGTATTATTAATAGGATCAGAAGGGGCAACAGACCCTGAAATTTATCGAGAAATCATGGCAGGTTAAAATGGCATTGTTTGCTTTAGAAGAATATCAAACACGCTGGAAAAAAGCTCAAAGCAAAATGAAGACCGCTGGCCTTGATGGGCTTTTATTAACCCAGGAAGTGGATTTTGCTTATTTTGCAGGTTTTCATACCCGTTTTTGGCAAAGTCCAACTCGCCCTTGGTTTTTAGTTTTGCCGCAATCAGGCAATCCTATTGCTGTGATACCAAGTATCGGCGAGCATTTAATGCGCCAAGGGGTTGTTGATAATATCAAAACATGGAGCGCACCTGATCTTAACGATGATGGCATCGGTATATTATCACAAACCATAAATAATATTGGTTTTTCAAATATTGGATTACCCTATACAATGGAAAGCCATCTAAGGATGCCCCTTGCAGATTTTCAAGCTTTGCAAGAAAAGCTGCCTACTGTAGAGTTTAGAGATGATGCTAATATTGCGCGTGATTTGCGCATGATAAAATCTCAAGCTGAGGTGGCGCGTATTGAGCAAGCCTGTTCGATTGCAGGGAAGGCCTTTGCGCGAGTACCCCAAACTATCCATAAAGAGCAAAGTTTAGCGCAAATTTTTCGTAAATTTCAAATTATTTGCCTTGAAGAAGGGGCAGATTTTATTCCCTATCTTGCAGGAGCATTAGAAGCTTCGGGTTATAATGACGTTATTTCACCAGCTCATGATGTGAAGGGTAGGGAAGGCGATGTTTTAATGCTGGATACGGGATTAATTCGCGACGGTTATTTTTGTGATTTTAACCGCAATTTTGCTATTGGAAAAATTGATCCCATGGTAAGAGATGCTCATAAAATCTTAACTGATGTGACTGAACTTGCTATTGAACATATGAAAATTGGAACAGCCATTAGTGCTATTTATGATCTCATGCAGAAGGCACTCACACAAGATGGATTTAAGGCTGGTGGGGGCAGGCTTGGGCATGGATTGGGATTATATTTAACCGAATGGCCAAGTATAATTGCCGATGAATATATGCCATTGAGTGATAATATGGTGATGACTATTGAGCCTAGTATAGAGATGCCCAATGGTAAAATACTGGTACATGAGGATAATGTGGTGATTACCGCAATGGGTGCCAAGCGATTAACACCTTATTATGGTGAGATGGAAATCATATGAAATCTTTCAGCTATCAATCAACATCACAAATAGGCAAAATGGCTAGTTTTGGTTTAATTGTCTTAAGCACCGATGAAACCTTAGAATATGAATTAAACCATTCAATAAAATCTCGCGATGTGGCCGTTTATGTTTCGCGGGTGCCTATGGCGCAGGAAAATTCTCCACAGACACTACTTTCAATGCGCGAGTATATTACCCAAGCCGGCAAACTTTTGCCTCAGCGTATAGAATATAGTGCCATAGCTTATGGGTGCACCTCTGCCAGTGCTATGATAGGTCATGAAGAAGTAGATGAATTAATAGCTTCTGGTTGCCAAGCCCACCACTATACTAATCCCCTGAAGGCATTGGAATGCTATTGCCAAACCCATTCAATATCTAACATCGATATTTTATCGCCCTATATGCCAGAAACTTTAACAGGTTTAACAGACGCCATTTCAAAAGCGGGAATTTCAATAAGTTCTATCGGCAGTTTTAACGAGGTTGATGATGCGCAGGTTGCGCGCATATCACCAGAATCAATAATAGAAGCAGCTATTAACTTATCACTGAATAGCACATCTGAAGCTTTGTTTATTTCTTGCACGAACTTACGAACCTTAGAGATTATTAAAATGCTTGAAAAGAAAATAGGAAAGCCAATTTTATCAAGTAATCAATTGTTAATATGGCATTTATTACAACAAAGCAAACGTTTCAATTAAACTGAAGTTAATTGTTAAAATTAAAATTTTTGAGACTGTTGCAAATTTAAAAAACTTGTGCTTTGTTTAGTTTGAACGAAGTAAAATGGCGAGGGCAACTTGGGTGATAATCCATATGTGATTTTTGATCACGTACAAAAAAGCTACGATGGTAAGACCCTCGTAGTTAAAGATCTTAATTTAGAAATTCAAAAAGGTGAATTCCTTACTATGCTTGGGCCATCAGGGTCTGGTAAGACAACCTGTCTTATGATGCTAGCTGGGTTTGAGACCGCCACCTACGGGGAAATACTGCTGGGTGGTAAGGCCATCAACGGAATTCCGCCCCATAAACGGGGCATTGGCATGGTGTTTCAAAACTATGCACTTTTCCCACATATGACAGTTGCTGAAAATTTAAGCTTCCCACTAGAAGTGCGTGGCATGAGTAAGGCTGTGCGGGAAGAAAAAGTGCAAAAAGCATTAGATATGGTGCGTATGGGTGCCTTTGGCGGGCGTCGGCCTGCGCAAATGTCCGGCGGTCAACAACAGCGTATTGCTGTGGCGCGTGCGCTTGTGTTTGATGCTGAGCTTGTTTTAATGGATGAGCCTTTGGGCGCGCTTGATAAGCAATTGCGTGAAGAGATGCAATATGAAATCAAACACATTCACGAAAATCTTGGTGTGACAGTGGTTTATGTGACCCACGATCAAAGCGAAGCGTTAACGATGTCTGATAATATCGCTGTATTTAACGATGGTCGCATTCAACAGCTTGCAGCACCTGATGTGCTTTACGAGCAGCCGGATAATGCATTTGTTGCTCAATTTATTGGTGAGAACAATACTTTGTTAGGTGATGTTATTGGCTTTGAAAATAATAATGCCATAGTAGAAGCTGCAGGCGGCATTAAACTTAAGGCTCTTAAAGTGGCTTGTGGTGATAGTGGTCAAACGCAACTCTCTATTCGTCCTGAGCGTGTGCATTTAGGTGCTCAAGATGAAAATGTGGTAGATGCTAAAGTTGAAGAATTGATTTATTTAGGCGATCACATTCGCACACGCCTCACTGTTTTAGGTAACAGTGAATTCGTGATGAAAATTCCAAATTCAACAAAACAAAATATGCCAACTATTGGAGAAACTGTCCAAATTAGTTGGAATTCTGAGGATTGCCGTGCGCTAGATGCGTAATTAGGTGGAATACATTGTCGAAGACCCGATCGACAATATTTTGAAAAGGGTAACTTAACCGGAGGCTAATATGAAAAAAACGACAACTTTACTTGCAGTTTTATCGCTTGCATTTGCAACGACTGCTACTGCTGAAGTGAAAAATTTGACACTTGTGTCTTGGGGGGGTGCATATCAAGCCTCTCAACAAAAAGCTTATTCAAAACCATATGGCGCTGAAAATGGCATCAAATTTACTTGGGATGAAAGTTCATCAGAAGCTGTGAATAAACTACGTACACAAGCAGAATCTGGAGATATTTCTTGGGATCTTGTAGATGTGGTTGCTGCTGATGCTATTCGTCTTTGCGATGAAGGTCTAGCCCGTCCAGTTGATGCAGATAGTGAACTAGCTGCTGCACCAGATGGCACTCCAGCGTCAAAAGATTTTGGTGATTTGATTGTTTCTGAGTGTTTTATTCCACAAATTGTATATTCAACAACTTGGGGTTTCCGCAACGATATAGCTGAATGGAATGGTAATAAGCCATCAACTATTTGCGATATTTTTGATGTGAAAAAATTTCCAGGTAAACGTGCAATTCTTCCAGGTGCTGTAAGCAATATGGAATGGGGCGCATATTGTGCCGGTAATAAAGATGTTTATGAATCTTTAAAAACAAAAGAAGGCCAACAGGCAGCTTTGGATAAGTGGTCATCAATTAAAGATAACCTTGTATTTGCTGCATCTGCGGCTGATGTTCCTCAGCTATTAACTGATGGCGAAGTTGTGATGGGTTCTACCTATAATGGACGTCTATTTAGCTTGATTGCTGAAAGTGGTGCAAAGAATGTTGAAATGCTCTGGGATGCGCAAGTATTTGACCTTGATGGTTGGATTGTACCTGCAAAACTTCCGGCTGAACGTGAAGCTGCTGTTATGAAATTTGTAAAATATGCAACAGATACGCAGCGTCTAGCAGACCAATCTAAATATATTTCTTATGGTCCTGCTCGTAATTCATCAGCTCCATTAGTTGGTAAACATGCTGACCTAGGCATTGATATGGCACCACATATGCCAACTGATCCGAACAATGCTAAAAATACAATTTTAACAAATTATGAATTTTGGGCTGACTATCGCGACGATATCGACGCGAAATGGGAAGCATGGAAAGCACAATAAGCTTTAATTGAAATATTATCAGCGAAGGCGATTATCGCCTTCGCTTCAATTCTAGGGAGTGACAATGAGCGAAGTACTTTTAACCAAAGATGGCCGGCCTTTACACCAGAGTTTGGCACGCGCATTGCTTCGTAATAAAATAAGAGCATTGTTGTTAATTGCTCCCTTACTTATATTTTTAGTCATCACCTATGTGATGCCTATTTTTTCGGTTCTTTATAAATCCGTTAACAATGATGTGGTTTATGAAATTATTCCCCAAACTGCTCAACAATTGATGGAGTGGGAGGGAGATGCTGATACAGCTCCCCCAGAAGAAATTTATGCTAGTTTTGCAACTGAAATGTTAATCGCAGCTAAAGCGCGGGAACATGGTCGCTTAGGGGTGCATTATAATAAAGATATTTCTGGTCTGTCTTCTAAATTCCGTAAGCTAGGCCGTGCCATTAAAAAGTGGGATTTTGAAGATGGCCAATCCTTCAAAGATAAATTTGTAGAATTAGATGAATTTTGGGGGAAGCCCGATACTTGGGCGCAATTAAAAGTTTACTCTTCACCCTATACTATGGGCAATTTTGCGCGCGCTGTGGATGGCAATCTTACCGTAGATGGTTTCCAAATGCGTCCTGAGAATGAGCGCTTCCTTTTTAAATTGTTTGTGCGCACCATGGGGCTATCATTGTTTATTACCATTATGACAATAGTTTTGGGTTATCCAGTTGCATGGCTCTTGGCGAATGTGAGCACGCGCACAGCTAACCTGCTGATGATTATGGTTCTTCTGCCATTTTGGACATCCTTACTTGTGCGTACAGCTAGTTGGCGTGTTTTGCTTCAAGATTCAGGTGTCTTAAATAGCCTGTTTCAGTGGGCGAATGAGAAAGTGCCATTTTTGTTTAATGGTGCGCCATATGAATTAATGTATAACCAGCTTGCTGTGGTTATCGCTATGACACATATTTTGATGCCATTTATGATTTTGCCCATGTATTCGGTTATGAAGACAATTAATCCGAGTTATCTACGTGCTGCTAAATCTATGGGGGCAACTGATTGGACTGCATTTTGGCGGGTTTATTTTCCGCTTACAGTGTCAGGAATTGGCGCTGGCGCAATTCTTGTGTTCATTTTGGCTGTTGGCTATTATATTACGCCAGCGATTGTTGGTGGTACCGATGGCATCTTCATTTCCAATTCAATCGCGGGTTATCTAAAATCTAACCAAGGCTTGGGTGCAGCGCTTGCTTCGCTTCTCTTGTTTATCGTGTTGGTACTTTATTTCATCTATGATCGTATTGTCGGTGTCGATAATATGAAGTTGGGTTAGGAGAGCACTCATGGCATTACCAATATATGCATCAACGGGTCAAAAAATTTGGTATTATACATTTCGTGTAATTTGTGGGCTGGTATTTTTCTATTTGATTGCGCCAATTTTTGTAATCATTCCACTCTCTTTTAATTCAGGCGATTACTTTACTTATACGCCAGAGATGTTAGCCCTTAAAAAAGAAGCGTTTTCTTTACAGCATTATTATAGTGCCTTTAGTGATGAATGGCGTATTCCGCTTATCAACTCATTTAAAATTGCAATTCCAGCTACTATTTTTTCTGTCACACTTGGGACATTAGCTGCGATTGGTTTAACCCAGTCTCATGTGCCATTTAAAAAGGCTATTATGGCTATTTTAATTTCGCCGATGATCGTTCCTTTAGTGGTATCAGGCTATGGCATGACCTTATTTTATGCTCCTCTTGGAAATTGGTTCGTAAATAGTTTTGGGATGGATGAAACGTCTGTGCGTTTTCTTCGTGTGATTTTTGCCCATACAGTACTTGGTATTCCATTTGTGATTATTACTGTTACTGCAACGCTTGCAAGTTTTGATAATTCCTTAACGCGTGCAGCTGCCAATATGGGGGCAGGGCCTGTCCGTACCTTCTTTAAAATTCAGATGCCACTTATTTTACCTGGCATGATTTCAGGCGGATTATTTGCTTTCATTACAAGCTTTGATGAAGTTGTTGTGGTGTTGTTCTTAGGCGCAGCAGAAACCCAAACCTTGCCTTGGCAAATGTTTAATGGTCTGCGCGAACAAATTTCACTTACAATTCTAGCAGTAGCAACATTGCTAATTGTGTTCTCTGTTCTTTTACTTGTGACATTGGAATTTTTACGCCGCCGCTCCGAGCGTTTGCGTGGTGTAGAGATGGTTCAATAAATTGTTTTGTTAGATTAAAATTTTAATGTTGAATTTTTAAGGCAGTCGTTTTTCACCAATGACTGCCTTATTCATTTGATATAGGAAAATGCCTTGCCTTTGAAAAATACACAAAAATTTGGAATGGCACCCAATGGTGAGATCGTTGAGATTGCTGAAATTAAAGGCGGTGATCTCACAGTTAAAATTATGAGTTGGGGTGCAAGTGTGCAAGATGTCAGGGTTGATGGCATTGCACATTCATTGGTTTTAGGCAGTGATAATTTTGAAGCTTACTTAACTTCGATGAAATATTTTGGGGCAACCGCTGGTCCTATCGCTAATCGAATTTGCAATGGAGAATTAATGATTGCTGGTGAGCAATATCAATTGGAAAAAAATGAAAATAGCATCCACACATTACATGGCGGCAGTCATGGAACCAGTAATATAAATTGGCAATTTATTGAGGTAGAAAAAGACAGTTGCAAACTTTCATGCCACTATAACCATCTTGAAATAGGGCTGCCTGCTCAATTAGATATCACAGCGGAATATCAAATCAAGCAAGATAATATTTTGGAAATTATTTTTTCTGCAACGGCTGATCGTTTAACTTTATGCAATCTGGCGCATCACAGTTATTGGAATCTTGATGGAAGTTCTAGTTTGAACTCTCATCAGCTTCAAGTTTTTGCAAAGCATTATTTGCCTATTGATGATGAAAATATCCCATTAGAAAAAATTGAAGCTGTTGAAAATACGCGTTTCGATTTTCAAAATTTGAGGTCTATCTGTTATGATGGAGAGGTTCATCTTGATCATAATTTTTGCCTTGAAATGACAGAGGCTGATATGCACCCTGCTTGTTTATTGCAAACATCCGATGTTGCGTTAGCGCTTTATACGAGCGAACCTGGATTACAAATTTATGATGGGCTGGGAATAAATACGAAACCATTCTTAGGGCATCAAGGCATGCCTTATGCTGCTACGGCTGGCATAGCATTAGAACCGCAAAAATGGCCAGATGCACCAAATCACCTTAGCTTCCCATCTATTGAAATAAATAGAGATAAAGCCTATTTGCAGCGCTCTCAATTTCACATACGAAAGCGCCACAAAATTTAGAAACACCTATAGCAAATCAAGCAAATTAATAGATCTTGAGCCTAATTAGCTATATGAGCAGATAAGAAATTAAGCTGATTTGTTTTCTGATGGATTTTTGCCCAAAATGATCATGCTTAGGAGATCATCATCGGTAACATCATCCACATTAACTGAACCAACCAATTGTCCATTCTTCATTACAGATGCACGATCACAAAGTTTCATCACATCATGAATATCATGGCTGATTAGAAAAATACCGATCCCATCTGCCTTTAATTTCTCAATAAGATCGGAAACCATTTGTGTTTCATGAGGTCCAAGAGCGGCTGTTGGTTCATCCATGATTAAAATTTTGGCATTAAAATAAACCGCACGCGCGATAGCAACTGACTGGCGTTGGCCGCCAGAAAGAGCAGATACGGGCGCGGTAAATTTTTCAAAATTTGGATTAAGGCGATTCATGATTTTGCGAGTTTCGGCTTCCATACTATCATCATCAACCATGCCCATTGATGTCATTAACTCACGACCTAAAAAGAGATTAGATGAGGCGTCAAGATTATCCGCAAGCGCTAAAGTTTGATAGATGGTTTCAATGTTATAAGAGCGCGCATCACGAGGATTATTGATGGTTGCCTTTTCTCCATTGATATATATCTCACCACCGTCTTTTTGATAAGCCCCAGATAACACCTTGATGAGGGTAGACTTACCCGCACCATTATGCCCCAAAAGACCAACAACTTCGCCAGGATAAAGATCAACAGAGACCTTATCTACAGCTTTAATACCACCGAAAGAAATTTGAATATCTTTCATTTCCACAAGTGGGGTTTGTCCGTTGTGTTTTTGATTTTCCATAGTCAATCTCCCTATTGACCCGTTTTGCGACGGTATGTGATGTCCAAAAATACTGCTAGGACTAAAACCAAGCCGACAACAATTGATTGCAACGGGGCATCAACGCCGACCATAGCCATGCCAGATTGCAAACTTTGCATGATCAAAGCCCCCAAAATTGCACCATATATTGTACCAGCTCCACCTGCTAAAGCCGTGCCACCAATAACCGCTGCAGCAATTACGCGTAATTCATCCAGTGTGCCTAAATCATTGCCAACAGAACCTAAACGAGCAGATGCTATCACAGCTGCTATTGCTGTTAAGCCACCCATTAGCGCAAACACTTTTACGGTTAATAACCGTGTGTTAATACCAGATAATTCTGCGGCTTCAGGATTTCCGCCTGTGGCATAGATATAGCGTCCAAATCGGGTGCGTTTTGAAACAACTGTCATAATGATAGCAACCAATAATAAAATGACAACTGGAATAGCAATGCCATGATAAATAGCATGATCAGGAATGGGTAGATCTTTTACTTCATAGATGCGTTTAACCGCACCCTTAGGCAATTGGTAAGAGTTCATAATCCAGACAAAACCCATTATTAAGAAAACCGCACAACCTGCCAAAATACCCTCAGCCCAAAATGGTGGCACTTTAAAGCCATGTGCAGATTTTTTACGTCTGCTTATTAGCATAATAATAACGGCGATTAGTGAGGCTGTAATGCCTACTATCCAGCTCAGAGTTGAACCAAGGGTGCCTTCTGCACCGCCGCCTAAAAGTTTAAAGGTGCTATCAAGCGGGGCTACCGTTTGGCCATGGGTAATCCACCACGCGCTGCCGCGAAACACCATAAAGCCACCAAGGGTAACAATGAAGGCTGGAATGGTTAAATAACCAACAGCCCATCCTTGTAGGGCGCCAATTGCTATGCCACAGACCAAACCAACGCTGATGGTCAAAATCCAAATAGCAGGATGCCCGATGCCCAATAAATCTGGCAAAATATGGGTTTGAGTGGTACCCATGATCATGCCAAGCATGCCCAATAAGGAGCCTACCGATAAATCAATATGTCGGGTAACAATGATAAACACCATTCCCGTTGCCATAACTGCAACGGAGGCCGTTTGAACTGATAGATTGAATAAATTTCGAGGGGTTAGAAAACGCCCTCCAGTTACTGAATTGAAAACTACCCATAGGATGATCAATGCTCCGATCATGCCTAAAATGCGGAAATCAATTTTAAAGTTTGAGGCTAACCTAGTAATTCGATTTTCCATCGCCCAACTGCTCCCAGAATAAGTTCAACAATAAATTGTTTAAACAGATGTATCCATCTATTTAAATAAATTATTGAGTGGTTATTTTGTTAAGTTAAGGCACTAGGTAAATCTATCCCGACTAACTTAGCTTTAAAACTAGGTGTAGTCGGGATAAAATTTTTTAAATCAAATTATTTGCATGCAGCAACTTTAGCCGCGTCAACGCCAGCACAAAGTGCAGCTTTCTCAATCCAGCCAGCATCCAAAACAACGTTTAGGTTGTCTTGAGTAACAGGAACAGGCTTCAAGAAATGAGCTGTCATTTTAGTGCCTTTTGGTGAAGTCCACTCAGTAGCGCCTTCGATTTCTGAAAGTTTTTTGCCAGCAGCTAGTTGTGCGGCAATTTCAGCAGCATTTTTACCAAGTTCACGAGCATCTTTCCAAACTGAAACAGTTTGCGTGCCTAGTGCAACACGGTTAAGGGCTGCATGGTCACCATCTTGACCAGAAACAGGAATGCCCTCCATGCCTTGTGCTGTTAGAGCAGCAACAACGCCACCAGCTGTACCATCGTTTGATGCAACAACTGCGTCAACTTTGTTATCTTGAGCAGTTAGGATTTGCTCCATGTTTCGTTGAGCATTTGCAGGTACCCAGCCATCTGTATAAGCTTCGCCAACGATTTTAACATCGCCGCTATCGATAGCTTTTTGCAATACTTCTTGTTGACCGCCACGTAGAAAATCAGCATTCGGATCTGTAGGGGAACCTTTAATCATAACGTAGTTGCCTTTTGGCTGAGCTGCTAAAACAGCGGCAGCTTGCATGCGACCTACTTCTACGTTGTCAAATGTTAGGTAGAATGCACGGTTGTCTTCGATCAAACGATCGTAAGCAACAACAGGAATGCCTTCATCAGATGCAGCATTAATAGCAGGGCCAACAGCTGAAGCATCTTGTGCTAGAACGATAAGTGCGTTTGCACCTTGAGCAATTAGGCTTTCAATGTCTGAAAGTTGTTTTGATGATGAGCTTTGCGCATCAGCAGAAATGTATTTTGCACCAGCTTTTTCAAGAGCAGCCTTAATTGCTGCTTCATCTGTTTTCCAGCGCTCTTCTTGGAAATTTGACCAGCTAACGCCAACAACTAGATCAGCTGCTAGAGCTACCGTGCTGCTCAATGACATTGCAAGAGCCGCGATAATAGTAAGTTTCTTCATAATAACCTCCCTAAAGGTGTAATAAGATTAGTGACGCCAATTTAATTGAGAAATGGCGTTCTAAAATTATTGATAGCAAGTTTTAATTTGAAAATCAAAATAAATATGATTATATTATAAAAATAAATTATTTTGAGGGTGAAAATTAGCTAATTGAAGGGCGAGGAGAGTAGTTATGTTACCAGAACAAAGGCACATGGGACGTGAGGTCCTTTTAGCAGAAATCAGAAGAGCGGGTTCAATTCCCCGTATTGATTTATCTGAAATTACTGGGATCAGTCGTGCAACTGTCACCACTATTACTGCTGAGCTAATTAATTATGGTTTGGTGGCTGAAATACCTGTGCAACCAGAAATATCTGATCTAAAACGTGGTCGCCCAAAAGTAAATTTAAAAATAAATGCAGAAACATTTATTATTGCTGGTATGAAAGTAACAGATGAATTTATCTCAACGGTATGCGTAGATTTTGAAGGAAATCTAATAGGCAGCCATGTAGAAGAAATGCAGATTGATACCGTAAGCCCTAATGAATTTGTAAAACTTATTCACAATGCCTTAGACAACGCCTGCAAAGAAATAGAAGTTGATAGCTCACAAGTTTCTGCATTGGGTATTGGCCTTGCTGGTGTGGTGGATGTGGCAGCTGGTTTTCTACATTGGTCGCCTTTATTAAATACGCGTGAAGTTTATTTGCAAAAAATGCTTAGCGACGGTTTAAGCCTTCCTGTTTTTATTGATAATGATGCAAACTTGGTGGCAAAAGCTGAACAGCATTTTGGGCATGGGCGTTCATCGCAAGATTTTTTGGTTGTCACCATTGAAAGTGGGGTAGGGCTAGGCATAATTTTAAACAACGAACTGTACCGTGGCACCCGTGGATGTGGCGCTGAGTTTGGGCATACAAAAGTACAGCTGGATGGCGCACTATGTAGATGTGGGCAACGCGGCTGTTTGGAAGCCTATGTAGCTAATTACGCCTTACTAAGAGAAGCTGCGGTCGCAATTGGTAAATCTACAGCCACTAGTGATCATGAAAAATTACGTGAGCTGGTCGAAAAATCAAAATCTGGAGATGTAACAGCTCAATCGATTTTTAACAGAGCTGCAAGAATGTTTGCCATGGGGCTTGCAAATTTAGTCAATATTTTTGACCCTGAACTTATCATTCTAGCAGGTGAGCACACACAATTTGATTTTCTTGATCCAAATTTAATTATTAAGCATATTCAAGGTTCTGTCCTACAATTAGACAGTGCGCCACCTGAAGTAATCATTCATAAATGGGATGCTAGTATGTGGGCGCGTGGTGCTGCTGCTTATGCAATTGAAGGTATTCAAAAAATAGCACTTGAGAGATTTAATGAAAGCGCAGCTTAAACATATCTTTCTATTTTTCATTTTATCATTGTTTTTCAATTTTGCCTTTGCAGAAGAGCCTATTATTGCGCCAAAATTTATTGAACGCATGAGTAATATTGACCATCGTTATGATGGTGGTTGGGAACATTTTGTGGGCGGGGGTATTGCTGCTTTTGATTGTAATAATGATGGTTTGTTAGATGTCTATGCTGCAGGGGGTGAAAATACCGCTGGGCTATTTGTAAATAAAACAAACCTTGATACTAAAAAATTATCCTTTAAAAATAATACACCGCAAATTCTTAGAATTAAAAATGTAACGGGCGCTTATCCTATTGATATCAACAATGATCAAATTTTAGATTTAACTGTGTTGCGGGTAGGCGAAAACATAATTTTCAAAGGCAAGGGCAATTGTGAATTTGAAAAATTTACAGCTTTGCAATTTCTATCAGATGATAAATGGACCACAGCTTTTTCTGCAACATGGGAAGAGGGAAACATTTTACCGACACTTGTCTTTGGCAATTATGTCGATCGTAAGAATCCTAAAGGTCCTTTTGAAACCTGCGATGTGAATATACTCTATCGCCCTGATGGTGCCCATTATAAAAAGCCAATTGAACTATCTCCTGGCTTTTGCACCCTCTCAATGCTGTTTAGCGATTGGTCGAGGCAGGGCAAAACAGATTTGAGGATTAGCAATGACCGTCATTACTATGTTAAAAATGGTCAAGAACAACTTTGGAAAATGCAAAAAATACCTGAACTTTACAATCAAAGCGAGGGTTGGCAACCTTATAAAATTTGGGGCATGGGCATTGCTAGCAGAGACCTTGATTTCGATGGTATTTCAGAAATTTATCTTTCCTCTATGGGTGATCAAAAACTACAAAGCCTAGATGTGAAATCAGGTAAGCCTCATTATAAGAATGCTAAATTTGATCGTGGCATTAGTGCCCATCGGCCTTATATGGGTGATGATGGGCGGCCTTCCACTGGCTGGCATGTAGCCTTTGGTGATGTTCAAAATGATGGTTTGGATGATATTTTTATTGCTAAGGGCAATGTTGATCAAATGCCATCAAGTGCTATGAAGGATCCCAATAATTTATTGATTCAAAAATCTGATGGCACATTTAGAGAATTCGGGGAAGAGGCAGACATTGCAGATGTCTCACGCAGTCGTGGTGCTGCTTTGCATGACTTTAATAATGATGGTTTGCTCGATTTGATTGTTATAAATCGCCGTGAGAAAATTAGATTTTACGAGAATATTACGCAATCCATAGGCAATTGGATTTCAGTGCAATTATCTCAAAACTTAAAAAACAAAAATGCTATTGGCGCATGGATTGAAGTGAAAACAAAAGATCGTATTTATACCCGAGAGATCACGCTAGGTGGCGGCCATGCAAGTGGATCAATAGCACCAGAGCATTTTGGTTTAGGAAAAATCGACACTGTGAGTGTGCGTGTGATATGGCCAAATGGCACAAAGAGTGATTGGTATAAAGCAAATGCCAACCATGCTTATGAAATCACCAATAATGAAGATGAAATAAAACTGCTTTATTAATCAACATCCAATCCGCTTGGCACAGTTTTTGGGCTACCAAGGCGTCCCTTTTTGCTAATGGGGTCGGTTAAGCTTTTTAGAAATTCAACAAGATTTTCTACCTCATTATCGCTTAGTCTCATAGGCATTAACTCATTAGCGTCAGCTATTTTTTTCAGTTCGCTTTCATTGGAAAGTATTGCCCAATCTGAAGCGTTATCGAATTGAGGCAAGGGCAGGTTTTTTGGCTTATAAGTATAAAGAGATTTGATTGGATCAAGATGATGTTTAATAACTTCATCAAGGCTTAGATAAGTGCCAGCGTGCCCATAGGGAGATGTAAGTTCTACATTGCGCAAGCTGGGGGTTCTGAATTTATAAGCATCTTGTAGGTTCCCTGTTACGCGCATTCTGCCCTCATCGCGATGATGATCTTCAAAACGCTCTGCTTTACCAGGGCCAATTTGTGGCATCGCAATTGCATGGAATTGATGATCCGTTTGAAACCTACCAGTATGACAAGAAACACATTTTGCCTTACCGTAAAATAATTTCATGCCTGCTGTTGCTTTTGGTGAAAGTGTATTATTCTTAGTGATAAATTCATCAAATGGACTTTGATCTGCACGCCATTCAAAGTCTATAAATTTTGCAATAACATTTGCTATATCAGTGAAGTGAATTTCACGATTGCCAATTAATGCAGTAAAGCGCTTTTTATATTCATCTATATGAGAAACTCTTTTAGCAATAATATCCCAAGTGCCAGATTCGCCTGTCAATAGTCCTTTTCTAACGGCACTGGATATTTCATTTTCTGAATAATGCCCTGCCATTTCATCAGGCGATAAAACAGGAAACATAGCTTGGGCTGATAAAACGCTGTCAAAGCCCGTTGTCATTTCATCTTCTAAAGGAGTGCGGATGCCACTTTTGCGACTGTCATCTTTTTCTAATCTGCCATCATGAAAAAAACTAGTGAACTCGGGTTGACCTAAATTAAAAAGGGCAGGTGAATTTCTAGGAATGCGTTGTTCAGGTAAATTATCCAAAAGGGCTTTGCGTAATTTGCCAATGCCTTTTGCGCCATCGCCAAGCCCTAAAGATAGCCCATCCGATGTGCCGGTTTTCGGGTGGTGGCAAGATGCGCAAGACACTTTTTTGCCGCCACTTAAGATGGGGTCATAAAATAACAACTGCCCCAGTTTTACTTCTGCATCATCAAATATAGATTGTTTTTGTTGTAGAGTTATACCAGCTTTTTTCAAAACCATTTGACGCAAATTTTCAGTAGATTGCGCCCACAAATACATGGGCTTGAGCATGAAAAAAATCATGCCCAAGCTTAGTAGTATTAATTTTATATTGGCTTTATACAAAGCGATTAACATAGTTTTCCAAGATTTCTTGACGGCCAGATTTAGCACTTGGATTAATATTCTCACTTAAAACCATCTCTTCAATGCTTTCTAAAGAACCATTGAGCATGGCTTGTGCACGCTCTGAATTCCAATTAGCATAGCGATCATCAAGGGCTTTTTGCAAGCCGCCATCTTCAACCATTTTTGCGGCTGCTTTAAAGCCTTTAGCACAAACATCCATGCCGCCAATATGAGCTGCAATCAAATCTTGTGGGTCAAGAGATTGACGGCGAAGTTTAGCATCAAAGTTAGTGCCACCAGATTTTAAACCACCACCTTGAATAATATAATAATAAGCTAGCGCAACTTCTGGAACATTATTTGGGAATTGATCTGTATCCCAGCCAGACTGATAGTCATTACGGTTCATATCAATTGAACCAAAAACATCTAAGGCAACGGCTGTTGCAATTTCGTGCTCAAAAGAGTGCCCCGCCAAAATTGCATGGCCTTGTTCAAGGTTAAGTTTAACCTCTTTTTCTAACCCGTATTTTTGTAAGAAGCCATAGCATGTTGCCGCATCATAATCATATTGATGCTTGGATGGCTCTTGTGGTTTGGGCTCTACTAGAATTTGGCCTTTAAATCCAATTTTGTG
>CAKMZG010000003.1:20199-37050 GCA_929200335.1 uncultured Alphaproteobacteria bacterium
ACCCATATGGTCTAACTCACTTTTCATATCAGTATTTAGAAGCGTCTCATAGCCTTCACGGCCTCCCCAAAGCACATAGTTTTCACCGTTTAAGCGATGGGTTGCATCCATGCAAGTTTTAACGGTTGCTGCTGCAAAAGCAAATACATCTGGATCAGGATTAGTCGAAGCCCCAGCCATATAACGGCTTTGGGAAAACATATTAGCTGTACCCCATAAAAGCTTAACATTTGTCTCACTCATTTTTTTTTCAAAATAATCAATAACCTGGTTTAGGTTTTCGGTATTTTCTTTAAAATCCGCACCTTCAGGGCGCACATCTGCATCATGAAAACAAAAATAGGGTGCACCTAAAATTTCAAACATTTCAAATGCTACATCAGCCTTATAACGCGCCAATTCCATTGTATCGCCAAACCAGGGACGTTCAAAAGTTTGCCCGCCAAAAGGGTCTGTACCAGGCCATGCAAATGAATGCCAATAGGCTACAGCAAAACGTAGATGCTCTTCCATGCGTTTACCCATGATAATTTCATCAGGATTATAATGATGGAAGGCCATCGGATTATCGCTTGTTACGCCTTCATATTGGGCTTTGTTTATTTTATCGAAGAATCCTGTACTCATAGAAGTGTCCTTAGGGTTGGATATATTTTAGTGAATTTTTGATAAGCAGCTTCATAATCTACGATCAAGTCAGATCGAGGATTAATGGTTTGAGCAATTTTTGGCGGTGTCATAATGCTGTCAGGACTTGCTCCCGTTGCAGCGCAAATTGCAAGGCGAGCAGCGCCAAGGGCGGCACCAAATTCCCCTTGCTCGGGAATATCAATGGGCAGGTTGAAAAGCGTTGCCAAAAGCTCAACCCAATAAGTGGATTGCGAACCACCACCAATGGCAAGAAGACGGTTTAAATTTGTGCCTGTTAATTTTAAAGCTTCAAAATTATCACGAAGGCCATAGCTCACGCCCTCCATCACAGCTTGTGTTAATTCTTTATGTGAACTGCTTACATCAAGGCCTAAGAATGCGCCGCGAATTTTACTGTCGTTATGGGGGGTGCGCTCGCCCGATAAATAGGGCATAAATTGGATGGTGCCTGGCTCAACAATTGTATTACCCAAAAGCGCAGAAAGTTCTGCGGGACTTTTACCTAAATTTTGAGACAACCAATTAAGACAATCAGTGGCTGCTAACATTACACCCATTTGATACCATTTGTTTGGTACTGCATGACAAAAACTATGAACGGCAGATTCTGGCATGGGTGAAAAATTATCTTTTGCAACCAGTAATACCCCAGATGTACCAAGCGAGATAAAGCCTTGTCCCTCACTCATTGTGCCAACACCACAAGCAGCGGCTGCATTATCACCACCGCCACCAGCAACAATAATTCTACCCGACAGTCCCCATTTAGCAACCAATTCATCGCGTAGATTACCAGAGATTTCAGATCCCTCAACCAAGTGAGGCATTTGATCTTGGCGCATTGCGGATTTTTCCAGCAATTCATCAGACCATTGGCGGGTTCTAACATTGAGCCATGTTGTGCCAGCCGCATCAGACATCTCACCCACATGTTCGCCGGTTAGATAAAAACGGAGAAAATCTTTAGGCAATAACACCTTGGCTGTTTTTGCAAAAATCTCAGGTTCATTATTCTTTACCCAAAGTAATTTAGGAGCCGTAAAACCTGGAAAAACAATGTTGCCCGAAAGCTCTCTGACATTTTCAGTACTATCTAAATTTGCCGCTTCTTCATGGCTGCGGGTATCATTCCATAAAATACAAGGGCGTAACACATTGTCATCCCCATCAATTAAAGTGGCGCCGTGCATTTGTCCTGAAAGCCCAATGCCTTTAAGGGCTGAAAATTCATTGGGAAATTTTTCTTTTAAGCTTGCCATACAGTCATTACAAGCAGCTATCCAATCTTGTGGATTTTGCTCGCTCCAACCCATATGTGGGTGAGAAACCCCATAAGAGGCTTCACTATCGCCAATGACTGCTCCATTTTCTGCAATTAATAGGGCTCGTAAGCCCGATGTTCCCAAATCTAGCCCAATAAACATAATCTTTCCTTTTCATACCTTTATAATTATGTTTTAATTTTAATGTCAAATTAAAAATGAATTCAGCTTGATGTTCTAGATTTTTTGTTTGGGCGAATAGTTTTGTTTAAATGAATCCATTAAAACGCTATAGTCTTTAGACAGCATCCTTGTTCTCAAACACACTCACATCCTGTGCCAGAAGCACTGCTATTGGACGTGTTGATTGAAAACTTGCCATTACAATAGCAATAATTGATGTGAGGGGAATCGCTAATATTGCGCCTGCTATTCCCCATAGAGCTGACCAAAATGATAAAGCAACAAGCACAACAAAGGGTGACATATTTACTTTGCGTCCGATCATGCGTGGTTCTAATGCATTGCCTACCCAAGTTTGTGCCGCCGTTAACAATACTGCAAGGGCAATTGTTGTGGTAAATGATCCAAATTGTGCAATGGATAATAGTACAGGAAAAGCCACGCCAAGCAGTGATCCCACATAAGGGATATAATTTAAAAGCGCTATAATAACGGCCCAAAATAGAGCAAAATCAATATCCAATATCCACATGATAACAAAGGATATTGTGCCTAAAATTATATTAACTAATGTTTTAACAGTTAAATAATCGCCAATTGCGGTATTGATGTTACGGATAATGCTTTCAGCATGTTTGCCTTGTTCTTTTGGCAGAGCTACTGCAACTTTATGGGCGAAGCCGTCGCGCTCACCCATTAAAAAACTTGCATAGATCATCACCATGGAAATCAGTCCGGCTGCTGCGCTAACAGAAGATAAGGCATTACTGAGAACCTGTTGCACAGAAAAACGAGAGCTTATCTCATGCCACATTTTACTCCAATCAGGGTTATCAAAGCCTAGTTTAGTAGCTGTGGTGGACAATAAAGTGATAATGTTTTCTTGATAGTCAGGTAGGCTCAGGTTGATTTGACTTGCTGTAACAATCATCATCCCGCCCAATGCAATGAATATCAATAGGAATAATATAAGAACAATCGCGCGACGTATGAATTGTGGTAATCTACCGCAGCCTGGAATGCGAGTTAGTGCTTCGCTGGCTGTCACAAGAACGTAAACTGAAATAACAGCTATTAAAATAGGCAGAATTAAAGATTCGCCAACTACCAATAGCCAACCAATTATCAAAGCCAATGCAAGAGCTAAAAATATACCAAAAAGTCCGCGTAAAGGGTCATGTTTATCAAGCACTGTGGGCACGCTTATCCATAGCTAAAACAATAAGAGCTACACCAGTGCTTAATAATTCATTGCCCAATAGGATGCCTAGATTAAGGTTAACTCCAAATAATATAAGCGCCCCAAGTGCAAGAGAAACAGCACCTGCGCCATATGCTAATGGCTTACGTGGGGCGCTATGCATTGCTCGTGCAGCATAAATTTTAGAGGCTCCTGAAGCTAGTAATAATATGATAATTAACCATCTTAATAGTGTACCATCACCAAAGGGGCCAAATAATAGAGATAACCCTAAGAATGCCGTTGCCAGTGTGATTGCCCCAGCGCGCATTTTAGCACCTGTTGTTTTAGATCTATAAGTTGCCCAAGCTTGCAATAAAGCAACAATAACTAATGCCCAACCAACAACGGTGGTGGTAGCTATGCCGGCTGTGGCAGGATTTAAAAGCGCTATTATGCCACCTATAAGGGCGACAAGTCCTGCGACTATCATTGGCAACCATGATTTCATGTCCTTATTCCAGACTAATTTGTTGTTTACTAGGAATAATATGTAAGAAAAATCATTGGATATCAACCAAGTATGATAAAAAATACTGCCATATTATGACAATTTAATAGTTTGGATACTTGAGTTTTGCTTGACAAATTATAATATAAATACTTTATTATTTAATTATATTTATCCATAACATTGGATTAACAGATGAAATTAGTTGATATTCTTTACATGAAAAATTTATTTAAATTTTTAGTTATTTTTGCATTTGCACTTTGTTTTAACGCGAGCCAAACTATTGCAGACGATATGGTGGTTGTCTCATTTGATGGTGCCTATGGTAAAATCCAATTAAAACATATGATTAATCCCTATGCTAAGAAAACAGGCCATAATTTAATTTTTAAAACCTACTCTGGTGGTGTTGATGAGATTAGATCTCAAATAGAATCAGGAAAAATTGAATGGGATGTAGTTGATATTGAAATGATTGATCTTGAACGTGCCTGTGCCGCCGGTTATTTGGAGGAAATTCCATGGTCTGTTTTACCTGATGGTGATGATGGCGCGCCTAAAACTGAAGACTTTACTCCTACGGCACTCATGAGCCCTTGTGGTATAGGTATTATGATTTGGTCGATTGTTTTTGCTTATGACACCAGTAAGGTGGGGGATGAGGTGCCAAAAACAATTGCAGATTTTTTTGATGTAAAAAAATTTCCAGGCAAACGTGCTTTGCGCAGCAGGCCGCAGGTGAACCTTGAGTGGGCACTTATTGCTGATGGCGTTGATCCCTATAGTGTAACTGAGCTCTTAGAGACCAAAGAGGGACAAGAACAAGCTTTCAAAAAACTAGACACTATTAAAGAGCATGTTGTTTGGTATGATGATTGGGTTGATACGCCTAAATTGGTAAAGGAAGGCAAGGTTGCTTTTATACAATCAACTAATGGTCGCTTATTTAATATTATTGAAGAGGATAGTAATCCGTTTAAGGTTGTCTGGGATAGTCATTTGTATGATATTGATGTTTGGTCTGTTTTAAAAGGCAGTAAAAATAAAAAATTAGCCTTTGAATTTATAGCATTTGCCTCTTCCTCCAAGCCTATTTCGGGCATGGCTGATTTGTTTTATGGCCCAACTAGAAGATCGTCAATAAAATATATTAATTCTGAGGTGGTACCAAAACTTCCCACATCCCATATGGCTGAAGGCTATAAAGTAGATCAAGTATTTTGGGCTAATTATGGCGATTTGTTAGAGAAAAAATTTGATGAGTGGTTAAATAAATAATAATTTATTGCTGCTACGGTGTCCATTTGACTAAGGCTTGCTTCACTTTGACATAAAATGATTTGTTTCAGCTCGAGCGTTTCTTTATAATATCCTTTGAATTGAGGATTTTATGGCAACTGAAGACAATCAAAATACTATAGAACAACGTTTAGAAGCAATAGATGCATTAATTGACTTCTTGCCTAATGCACAGAGAGAGCGTTTGGCGCGCATATTGCCAATTGAAGATATCAATATTTTAAAAAATCTTGCCAAACAACAGGTTAGTAAAAATTCTCTACGTGCCTTGGCCTCTGATTTAGGATATTTACAGGCATGGGCAAATGCTGCAATTGGGAGTGATTTGCCTTGGCCTGCATCAAATTCATTAATATTTAAATTTATAGACCATCATCTATGGGACCCAGCGCAAAAAGAAATTGATGCTAACCATGGCATGCCCGAATATGTTTGTGATAAATTACTATCTCAGGGTTTATTGGCGGGTGTTGAGGCTCATGCCCCTGCTACTGTCAAGCGGCGTTTGTCGAGTTGGTCTAAATTACATCGTTGCAAAGCCATTGAAAACCCATTTGCTTCAGCAATCGTTAAGGCGGCTTTGAAAGAGGCTATAGGTAATCATGAAAAATATCTTGGGAGTGAAGATAAAAAAGCAATCACCCTAGATATTTTTGATAAAATGTTGGCCACTTGTGATGAGCAAGTTCCATCCGTTAGCAAGACTAAATTTTTAACCAACAGGCGAGATCGTGCTTTGTTGCTTTATATATTCGAGACAGGGGGGAGAAGGCGAAGTGAGGCGGCAAATTTAAAAATTGATGCTATCCTTAAAAATCAACCATTACCGTCTAATTCTAAAGATATTCATTCGTCCAAAGCACCCTCGATGACCATAAAACTTGATAGTGATGAAGCTAGAGATTTTGAGGGCGATCAGGTGGTTGTGATTAGTGGGCGCTCAGTTATAGCCCTTAACAACTGGATTGAAGCGGCTGGCATTATAGGAGGCGCTGTATTTCGTTCCATAGATAAATGGGGAAATATTGGCAGGCGGGCAATTACTCCTAGAGCTGTCAATGATGTGGTAAAAAAACGCATTGAACAAGCTGGGCTAAATCCAACAGAGTTTTCATCCCATAGTTTGCGCGTAGGCTACTTAAAGGAGGCTGCAAACCAAGGCATACCACTTTTGCAAGCCATGCAAAAATCTAGGCACCGCTCAATAACTCAAGCGGCGCGTTATTATAAGGGTGTAACTCAAAAGGATTAATCAGGCTTTGAAATTTCTGTAACGCCACCATTTTTACCAGACCATGTTAATGGGTCATGCAAAAAGCTCTCAACTTGAGTGAGGGTGTCAGTATCAAAATAATTTTGTTTTTTACAAACATCAAGAACATCATGCCAAGTTGCAAGATAATGGAGATTTAGGCCAATTTTTTCCAAGTTTTTCACTGCATCAGGAAAAATGTCATAATAAAATACAACAATTGTATCGGATATTTCCCCGCCGGCATCTCTTATGGCATTGCAGAAATTAATTTTACTGCCCCCATCTGTTGTAAGGTCTTCAACCAATAATACGCGTTTGCCTTCTATTGAGTTGCCTTCAATCTGTGCGTCCCGTCCAAAGCCTTTAGGTTTTTTGCGAATATAATGCATTGGTAAGCTGAGTTTGTCAGCAATCCAAGCTGCAAATGGGATGCCTGCGGTTTCACCGCCAGCAACACTTTCAATTTTTTCAAAGCCAATGTCGCGTAAAATTTTGCCAGCAGAAAATTCCATTAGGCTATTGCGGATGCGTGGATAAGAGATCAATTTACGACAATCAATATATACTGGACTGGCAAGGCCTGATGTTAACATATAGGGCTTATCCGTGCGGAAATGTACAGCATCAATTTCCAATAACATTTTTGCTGTTAACTCAGCCATAAGATTATCGTCTGGAAATGAGCTTGATATCATAATATTATCCTTAAGAATAGGTTGTTTATTAGGTTCGTATAGCTTAAAGTTTATAAATTGACAAAACAAATAAAAATACCGCTCAACAAATTAAATTTATAGTTTTTAACAAATTTATTTAAATTTATGAAATGAGCTAATAAAAATTGTCATAATGGATAAATAATATGTACGACTTAATAATAAAAGAAGCGCTTGAAATTTGGGGGTTGCAAAGCGCTAATGTAGAATTTGTTACTCAACGTGAAAACCATATGTATCGTGTAACTAAGGATGATGTAGATTGTTGTCTTCGTATACATCGCAAAGGGTTGCGCTCTAAAGCTGAGATTGAATCAGAATTACAATGGATAGCTATGTTGTCTAATAATGGCCTTATTGTTCCCAATCAATTTGCTGCTCAAGATGGCGCCACTCTTCATAATATTAATGGTTATAATGTTGATATGATGAATTGGCTTTCAGGTGACCGTTTAGGCATAGAGCGTAAAATAGCTGAACTGAAAAATCCGCGTAAAGTACTTTACGACATCGGAAAAACATTAGCAAAACTGCACAATCAATCTGATGATTGGAATATACCTAAGAATTTTGAACGCCCAATCTGGGATAGGGAAGGCCTTATGGGTAAAAATCCAATATGGGGCAGATTTTGGGAAAACCATTGTTTATATTTCACAGATAGGACTGTTCTAATATCAGTAAAAGAATATGCCTATGATTTATTGGGCAAGCCTGATCATAGCCAAGATTATGGATTAATTCATGCCGATCTATTGCCAGAAAATATCACAATAAATAATGGAACTATTCAATTTATGAATTTTGGTGATTGCGGCTTTGGCTATAGATTGTTTGATATTGCAACGATACTAAATAGTATGATTAAAGAATCTGATTATGAAATACATAAGGCGGCTTTGCTTGATGGTTATAAAAGTGAACGTCCATTAGATGAAAGCTATTTATTATTGTTTCAAGCACTTCGTTCATTTACATATTTAAGTTGGATTGTTCCAAGATTAAATGAACCTGGTGGCGCTGAACGTTGCAAGAAATTCATTAAAGAGGCCTGTGGTTTTGCTGCTGAATTTATGGCTAGAGGGCAATAGTTCAACAAAGCTGTATTTATTCCTTGCGTGGCAAGAAACTTCACTCTATCTTCTTCTCTTAGCGCTTGTAGCGTTTAAATGAATTTACTTAAACGACGACAATTAGGGCAATAAAAGAATCTAGGGTGTCAACCTGAATTCATTTAACTGCATGAAGCACTAGAGCAAGTCACCCAAAAATGGCCACTGGTTTTGGGAATAATGATCTACAACAACAAAGGGATAGAGCGCATTTATGAAATTATAAATAAGTCTGCGCTTTAGGTAAAATTTATAGAAATTTTTAATTGTCAGAATCTGCATAAGATTGGGAGAAATTATGGTGGATAAATTTACAGGCTCGTTCATTCAACAAAGTGAATTGCCAAAGGCTGCCTTTGAAAAGGCACATGAGGTTCTATCAAGCGCTCGTTTGCATCGTTATGGAAGTCTACCTGATACCCTTAGTGAATCCGCTCAACTTGAAATTGCCTATGCTAAATATCAAGGTGCTGAATATTGTTTAGCCTGTACATCGGGCGGGCAAGCACTGCAAATTGCATTGCGAGCCGCAGGTGTTAAACATGGCGATAAGGTATTAACCAATGGTTTTACGCTTGCGCCAGTACCTGGTTCAATTCAAGCAGTTGGTGGCAAAGTCACGTTGGTGGAAATTAACGAGGATTTGGTGATTGATTGCAATGATCTTGAAGCTAAGGCAAAATCCTCAGGGGCTAAATTTTTAATGCTATCTCATATGCGCGGGCATCTTGCGGACATGGATCGTATTGTTGAGATATGTGATACACATAAAATTATATTAATTGAAGATTGCGCTCATACAATGGGAGCAACATGGAGTGGAATTAAGAGTGGTAATTTTGGCCATATTGGTTGTTTTTCAACTCAAACCTATAAACATATCAATTCAGGTGAGGGCGGGTTATTAACCACAAATGATCCTGCCATCATAGGGCGAGCGATGATTATGTCTGGCTCTTATATGAATTATGAGCGTCATGGCACAGTACCAGATGCAAAATATTTTGAAGATGCAAAATATGATTGCCCTAACATGTCAGCGCGAATGGATAATTTACGTGCAGCTATATTATTGCCGCAAATTGATGAACTTGATCAAGCTATTTTAGATTGGAATAAGCGTTATGATATTATTGCAGAATTTTTAATACCACATTCTCCAAAAGTAATTTTGCCAAAGTCCAATGACAAAGCGATAAGGGTTGCAAGTTCAATTCAGTTTAGAGTGCCCAATTTAAGCAATGATGGTGCGTTAAAATTAATTGATGACCTTTATGTAAGAGGCGTTGAAATAAAATGGTTTGGTCGAAATGAGCCAGCTGGTTTTACTTCTATGCATAATCATTGGCATTATGTTGAAAGTCAAAAACTGCCAGCTACAGATCGTTATCTAAAAGATCTGTTTGACATGCGTTTGCCGTTAAGTTTCAGTCTTGACGATTGTAAAATAGTGGGTCAAATTTTAGCTGACGAAATTCAAAAGGCCTAAATATTTTGAGATTAGATTTTAAACCTATTGGTATATTGGGCGGCATGGGGCCACAAGCAACTATTTTGCTACAGCAACGCATTTTAGATGCTGTTTCTGCTGACGATGATAATGCTCATATCCCATTAATGATAGATATGAACCCTCAAATTCCTTCACGTCTTGACTATCTTTTAGATGGTGGGGAAGTTGATCCAGCACCTACCATAATTAAAATGGCAAAACGACTAGAGATAATGGGTGCAAAAGCGCTGGCTATGCCTTGCAATACCGCACATCATTTTGCACCGCAAATTTGCGATGCTGTTAAAATACCCTTATTACATATGGTAGATGAGGCTGTCCAAAATGCTCTTGATTTAGTGCCAAATAGAATGCAAAAAATTGGCATTTTGGCGTCCCCTGCTACCGATGATATTAATTTATTCCACGAGGCTTTTGCGCCCTATGAGGTGGAATGTATTTATCCAACCATTAGAGATGAAATGCTGTCATCCATTCGAAATATAAAAGCGAATGGGGTTCAAAAAGTTGATAAAGAAACTCTTATAGCTGGCGCCATAAATTGTAAAAATCAAGGGGCGGAAGCACTCATCATTGGTTGCTCGGAATTTTCACTGATTGCAGATGTAGTGCAAAATATTTTGCCATCTCTTGATACCCTAGATACCTTAGTAGAAGAAATGGTTCGTTTTTCAATAGAGCCTAAAACTTAATCAATTAATAGCAGGGCTTGATGCCTTAGATTGTTTTACTTGCGCAAATAATTCTCATCTAAGTGAATTCACCTAAATGCTATACGCGTTAGTCTTACTCATACTATCAACCCATTTTTTGTTGCGTATAGGCCTTTAACTCTTTTCGAGCTATTTGACGACGATGCACAGCGTCCGGCCCATCTGCAAAGCGCAATGTACGTTGGTTCATCCACATGTCTGCAAGCGGTGTATCTTGCGAAATTCCAACCCCACCATGCATTTGCATAGCCTCATCCATTACTTTTAATGCCATGCGTGGAGCCACCACTTTAATCTGAGAAATATAAGGCGCAGCAGCGCGTGGATCACCTTGATCCATCATCCAAGCAGCGCGCAAACATAATAGGCGTGCCATATCAATTTCAATACGTGCTTCCGCAATAACATCAAAATTAGCACCCAATTGCGCTAGTGGTTTGCCAAAAGCCTCGCGTTGTACTGAACGCTTACAAAGAAGCTCCAAGGCTTTTTCAGCCTGCCCAATGGAACGCATACAATGGTGAATGCGTCCAGGGCCCAAGCGACCTTGTGAAATAGCAAACCCTTCACCCTCACCAACTAATAGGTTTTCCGCAGGAATACGAACATCGCTAAAGCGCAAATGCATATGACCATGGGGAGCATCATCATGACCAAAAATTTTCATAGGACGTAAAATTTCAATACCTTTACTATCAGCTGGCACTAAAACCATAGAATGGCGTTTATGTTTTGGTGCATCATCACCACCTGTTTTTACCATTACGATATAGATACTGCAGCGCGGATCACCGGCGCCAGATGCCCAATATTTTTCTCCATTTAAAACATACTCATCACCATCGCTTACACATGACATGGATATATTAGTTGCATCTGATGATGCCACATCAGGTTCTGTCATAAGATAGGCTGAGCGAATTTTTCCGTTTAAGAGCTGCTCTAACCACTGCTTTTTATGCGTATCAGTACCATAGCGCTCGATCACTTCCATATTGCCTGTATCAGGGGCTGAGCAGTTAAAGGTTTCCGCACCTAAATGGCATTTTCCCATCTCTTCTGCTAAATGAGCGTAATCTACAGTGGTTAATCCATAGCCGCGCTCACTATCAGTTAACCAAAAATTCCAAAGCCCTTGACTTTTGGCTTTATTTTTTAAGAAATCCAATATCTCACTTTGGCGCTTGGTATGTGTCCAACGATCACCAATATTTACTTCCTCTAAAAATTCTTCACTCAAAGGTGTTGCATCTTCTTCTATAATTTTGGCAATCTTTTCGCGTAGCCCTGCCACTTTTTCAGATACACCTAAGTCCATAGCCCCAATATATTTAGACATCCTTATTCCTTAATTTTATTCTCAAGCCATATATAGTAATAAATCATGCCCAATCACATTCAGTTTATCAAGATGAATATATTGATAAGCGCATTACCAACCCAATAAAATCATGAGTTACTGTCTTAATTTGCACCTTTACGAACTAAAATTAATATTTCATACTATAGCTCAAATCATTAAAAGTGATTTAATCAAATGGGATATGGGAGTATCTATGAATTACCTAAATTCAATTTTTGGCCTAGAGGGCAAGATCGCGCTGGTTACTGGAGGTGCTACAGGCATTGGCCGTATGATTGCAAACGCCCTTGTCATGGGAGGCGCTAGGGTCATGATTGCCTCTCGAAAGGGTGAAGACTGCGCTAAAGTTGCAGATGAATTAAACGGGCTAGAAGGCCAAGGCAGTGCTGAAGGTTTTGCTGGCGATGTATCTACAGAAGAAGGATTAGGCGCGCTTACTAAAGCGGTGAAATCACGCAGTGATAAACTTGATATTCTTGTCAATAATGCTGGCATTAGCTGGGGCGCTCCCTATGAAGATTTTCCTTATTCTGCATGGGAAAAGGTTATGAACATTAATGTAGCTGCCATGTTTACTCTAACCCGTGATTTAACTCCATTGTTAGCAAAGGCCGCGAGCCATGAAGATCCTGCACGAGTATTAAATCTCGGCTCTGTTATGGGCAGCTATCCGCTTGCTGATGGTGCCTATTCATATGCCGTATCAAAAGCTGGCGTGCATCATATGACTAAAATTTTAGCAAAGGATTTAGCAGCAAAACGAATTACTGTTAATGCATTTGCACCGGGACCGTTCCCTAGTAAAATGACCGCATTTGTTACTGCAAAAGAGGAAGGCGTGCGCGCCATTAATGAAGGCAATCCATTAGGACGCTTAGGGTGTGAGGATGACATTGCAGGTGCAACATTATTTTTATGTGGCAAGGGCGGTGCTTATACCACTGGAGCAATTTTACCCATAGATGGTGGCATTTCCGTCATGACGCATCCAGATGCATTATTTCCTGATGTCTAAAATTAAAAGCTCAGGGAGTAAATCAAAGAGCAATGAGCAAAATTTCAAAACAAGATTATATAAAAATGGTTGGCACAATTCTGCCACCGTCTAAATGGATCATTGTCAACCAAGATAAAATTAATCACTTTGCTGAGGCAACAGAAGATCATCAATTTATCCACATAGATGAAGCAAGAGCAAAAGCAGAAACATCTTTTGGCGGCACAATTGCCCATGGATTTTTATCCCTCTCACTGCTCTCACCTTTAGCTTTTGATATCTTGCCAAAATTAGAAAATAAAACCATGGGCATTAATTATGGGTTTGAGAAAATACGATTTCTCAACCCTGTTAAATCCGGTGCACGTGTGAGAGCAAATTTTAAATTGGTTAATGTGATAGAAAAATCATCAACCACTTTACAATCCACCTATGATGTCAGTGTGGAAATTGAGAATGAAGAAAAGCCTGCCCTGATTGCCACTTGGCAGGTCATGACAGTTTTAAATAGCTAAGAGGAAATAAAATGGACATTCGTTTTGATAAACGCGTTGCAATTATAACTGGCGCTGGAAATGGCCTTGGAAAATCTCACGCATTACAATTAGCTGCGCGTGGTGCAAAAGTTGTCGTGAATGATTTTGGTGGTGCAAGAGATGGTATGGGTGGCTCTTCAAGCGCCGCGCAAGCTGTAGTTGATGAGATAATTGCCGCCGGCGGAATAGCCATTGCAAATGGCGCAAATGTGGCCGATGCTAAACAAGTCAAAGCCATGGTTGGTCAGGCCATGACGGAATGGGGGCGTATTGATATACTTATCAATAATGCTGGGATTTTACGTGATAAATCTTTTGGCAAAATGGAAGTGGAAAATTGGGACGCTGTTGTTGATGTTCACCTTAACGGTACGGCCTATTGCTCTCATGCTGTGTGGAATATTATGAAAGAGCAAAATTATGGGCGTATTGTAAACACCACATCCACCTCTGGCATTTATGGAAATTTTGGTCAAGCAAATTATGGCGCTGCTAAAAACGCAGTTGTGGGTTTAATGAACACGCTCCACATTGAAGGTGCTAAAAATAATATTCGTATAAATTGCATTGCACCAACGGCAGCAACCCGTATGACTGAAGATATCATGCCACCAGAAATGTTGGCACAATTACAACCAGAAAATGTAACTCCTGCGGTTTTATTTTTAGCCAGTGAGGATGCACCTTCACGCACAATTTTATTAGCTGGTGGTGGCTATTATACCGTTGCAAAACTGATGGAATCTGATGGATTATATTTAAAGGATGCGGCACAGCGTACGCCAGAGGCAATCGCCGATGCATTTGAGGGCTTATGCGACATGAACAATGCGCAAGAGATGTTGTCTGGCAATGATCATGTTATGAAAATTGTTACTAAGGCAAGCAAAGCGTAATGTTTAAGAAAAGGAAAAACCAAATGAGAGATGCTGTAATTGTTTCTACCGCCCGCACTGCCATAGGCAAAGCTTACCGTAGCGCATTTAATGATACCCAAGCTCAAACCCTTGGAGGTCACGCCGTTGAACATGTTGTTACACGAGCGGGTGTTGATAAGGCTGAGATTGATGATGTAATCATGGGTGCTGCTGGTCTTTTTGAAGTAGCATAAATAAGACAAGATATGACAATAGATCCACATGCATTAGATGAGGCCGCTTTGGGCAAGTATTTAGAGAACCATGTTGATGGCTTTCTAAACTTGCAGAGTATTTCTAAATTTGGCGATGGCCAATCTAACCCAACCTATTTGATAAGTGCTCAAAGTGGTAAATATGTTTTGCGTACAAAACCACCTGGCAAATTGTTAAAATCAGCTCATGCTGTGGATCGTGAATTTCGTGTCATGCAAGCCCTACAAAACACTGATGTGCCAGTGCCAAAAATGTTTCATTTAAGTGATGAGGGCAATCCAATTGGCCGGATGTTTTTTGTGATGGAATTTTTACAAGGCCGTATTTTTTGGGATCCTAAAATTCCTGAATTAAACAATGCTGAACGTGGCAGAATTTATGATGCTATGAACAAGACACTGGCGGCACTGCATTCAGTTGATGTGGGTAGAGTTGGTTTATCAGATTATGGAAAACCAGGTTCATATTTTGAGCGACAGGTATCGCGGTGGTCGTCGCAATATCGTGCAAGTGAGTTAAAATCCATTCCCCAAATGAATGAGCTTATCTTATGGCTTGATGTAAATATGGTTGAAGATGATGGGCAAATTTCTATTGTCCATGGGGATTATCGTATTGATAATATGATCTTTGCAGAAAATAGTAATAATATGTTAGGCTTATTGGATTGGGAGCTTTCTACCCTTGGGCATCCCTTGGCTGATCTTGCCTATCAATGTATGCAATGGCGAATGCCAAGCGAAGGTGGGATACGTGGGTTTGGTGATGTTAATCGTAGCAGCCTTGGTATTCCAACAGAAGCTGAATATGTGGAAAAATATTGTCACCGCCGCAACATCGGCAAAATTGAAAATTGGAATTTTTATTTAGCTTTTGCATTTTTCCGTTTGGCGGCAATTTTGCAAGGTGTTGTTAAACGCGCAGAAGATGGCAATGCATCGAATCCTGAGAGCCGAGCAATGATGGAAAAGGCAGTTCCTTTTTTAGCTCAAGCTGCATTGGATACTATAGAAGCGAAGTAATAAATAATAAAGAAAAAAGATTGCAGCTATTAAAATAGCACCTTACTGAGGTGTCATGTCGCTTGAATAACTATGAGTTTTACTTTTTACGTTGTTGCTTTTTTCCCATTTTTCGAATTCAGTAGTCAAAACATTAGCCCATAGATCTGCAAGTTCCTGGGCTGTACGTTGACCTAGTAGAGCTTCGCGGCTTGAAAATAACGCAATTGAATTTTCAAAATTTCCAAATTGTTCAAGATATAGTGGCATGACAGTTGGGTGATAGGTGTCTTTTTGAAGCTCTTGATACCAGCCTGAAAACAATTCATTTTTTAAATGATCTGCATTATTTGTATCTTGGTGAATTGAAATGATGCCAATTTTTTTAACCCACTTTAAATTTTGCTTTGGTTTCAGAAGAAAGGACAGTAATTTCCATGATTCTTCTGGATGTTTGCTTGATTTTGAAATTGACCATCCCGCGAATCCAATCGTGGGAAAAGATCTTCCAGCAGGGCCTACGGGCATAGGGATAACTCCAAAATCGTTTATATCCATATTTTTAAGTATAGGATTTATAGCATCAGGATCTTGGTCTAAAAATGCGCATCTACCTTTTGAAAAATTTGAGACAATTTCATTGTACCCCCAATCAATGCTTTCTTTAGGCGCATAGCCTTTTTGATAAATATCTATTAAAAATTGAATGCCTTTTACAAAATTAGGCTCGTTAATTTTGCTTTTGCCTTCGCTGGTGAAAAAATTATTCGTTCCACCCATGGCTGTCGCCATCATGAACCAACTATTTAAGCTGCCAATTCCCCCTCTTAAGCAATATCCCCATTTGCCTGGAATTTTTGAAATGGCTTTTGAAGCTTGCATGAGTTCCTCCATAGTATGTGGAGGTTTTTCTATTCCAGCTTGTTTTAAGAGCGTTTTATTATAAAACATTGCACGCAAATATAAACCATAGGGCACTGTATAAGCACCATCAGGTTTATAAATAAAATTCATTGGCTTAGGTTCAAGCGTTTTGCTATGGGGCCAATTTTTAAGCCTATCTTCTATATTGAGTAAAATTTCACCACCGGAAAATAAAGCTAGCCAACGGTCAGGCATTTCTAATACATCAGGTGCATCGTTAGAGTTTGTCATGAGTATGACTTTTGACAGCGAGTCTTCCCATGGAATTGAAATGACCTCAACTTCTATATCTTGATGAATTTGTTCGAAATCATCAAGTGTTTCACGCAATAGTTGAGATCTTTCTGGGCTGGTAATAACCTCGACTAAACGTAGTTTAGTCTTAGCCTGTGCCTCTGTCATAAAAATTGAAATAATTATGATTGCAGTAAAATATATCTTTTTCATGAATTCTTCATAAGTATAATTGCTAAAAATTATAATTTAAATAATATAATAA
>CAKMZG010000004.1:0-11668 GCA_929200335.1 uncultured Alphaproteobacteria bacterium
TAAAGGAATCTAGAGCGGCGCTTTGAATTCACATAAGCGCATCAAGCTCTAAGACTTCAAAGTTTGCCAAAATGAAAAAGGGCAAAAACATTGCTGTTTTTGCCCTAAAAACTTATTGAGTGTCTCGTTTATTTAACGATCACGCGCGCGCCAACTCTAACGCGCGTATAGATCAATTACATCTTCATTGGCTAGACGGATGCAGCCAGATGATACCGCGCCGCCAATTGTCCATGGTTCGCTGGTGCCATGAATGCGGTAGATGGTTGAGCCAATATACATTGCGCGTGCGCCCAATGGATTGTTAGGGCCACCTTTCATGTAGCGCGGCAAAATTTTACCTTTTTTAGCTTCACGAGCACGCATGACTGCAGGTGGTGTCCAGCCTGGCCATTTAGCTTTACGGGTAATGCGGTGTGTGCCGCTCCATGTAAAGCCAGAACGTCCAACACCAATGCCATATTTTACCGCGCGGCGTTTGCTGGTGATATAATATAGGCGGCGTTCAGACGTGCTGATAACTATTGTGCCTGGTGCATAGTTGCTTTTATAGAATACATTTCGGCGTTTAATTGGAGATTTGTTAGAGCGACGAGATACGCCTGAGCTGCGTTTTTTTATTTTCCAAGTTCTACTTGCATGGTCGTAATAACGTTCACCAACAGCAGCATCTTTAAGGCTTTTGGCCTGTGTTGTTGAAGGTTGAAAAACCAGTCCTGCTAAAACCATAAATGTTAAACTGGAAATAAAACCAGTTGCTAACTTTCGAAACACCATATTCTCCTCTCAAAATACAAAATTCTTAAATGTGGGTATTCAATTAAAATAAATAAAATTTCCCAGCCCATATGCGGGCAAACCGCATTGGCGTATTATGACTATTTTAATTAAGAATGCAAAAGCTAAATTAAACTATGCCTAACTAAGTTTAACACTATCCCCAATTCATTGACCTTAGCTCAGGTTAAGCTCTTGAAAGAAGTCGTTGCCTTTATTATCAATAACGATGAAAGCAGGGAAATCAACCACTTCAATTTTCCAAATGGCTTCCATACCAAGTTCTGGATATTCTAAAACCTCAATCTTCTTGATGCAATCTTGCGCTAGACGGGCAGCAGGACCACCAATGGAACCAAGATAAAACCCGCCATGGGCTTTACAAGCCTCGCGCACTTGGCGAGAGCGATTGCCTTTTGCGAGCATTATCATAGAACCGCCAAAGCTTTGGAATTGATCCACATAGCTGTCCATGCGGCCAGCAGTTGTTGGGCCAAAAGAGCCAGATGGCATACCTTCGGGTGTTTTGGCCGGTCCTGCATAATAAACTGGGTGGTCTTTAAAATATTGAGGCATGTCTTCACCATTTTCCAAACGTTCACGAATTTTGGAATGGGCTAAGTCTCGCGCTACAATGATGGTGCCTGTTAGGGAGAGTTGGGTCTTAATCGGGTGCTTATCTAAAACTACTAGAACATCACTCATTGGTTGGTTTAGATCAATATTTACAACACCTTGTGAGAGTTTGCTCTCATCCACTTCAGGCATGAATTTTGATGGATCAGTTTCTAATTTCTCTAGAAACAAACCATCTTTTGTAATTTTGCCTTTTGCTTGTCTATCTGCAGAACAAGATACGCCCAAGCCAATGGGCAAAGATGCGCCGTGGCGTGGCAGACGAATAACTCTGACATCATGGCAAAAATATTTGCCACCAAATTGTGCGCCAACGCCCAATTGTTGCGTTAATTTATGGATTTCTTGCTCCATATCCACATCGCGAAAAGCATGGCCGCTCTCGCTGCCTTCAGTGGGCAGGCTATCATAATAGCGGGTTGAGGCCATTTTGACGGTTTTTAGGTTTTGCTCTGCCGATGTGCCACCAATAACAATCGCCAGATGGTATGGTGGGCAAGCTGCAGTACCAAGGGTTAGGATTTTTTCTTTTAAAAATTTGACCATGCGCTCATGGGTTAAAAGCGATGGGGTGCCTTGAAACAAAAAGGTTTTATTGGCAGATCCGCCGCCTTTAGCAATGAATAGAAATTTATATTCATCCTCCCCCTCAGCATAAATATCCACTTGGGCTGGCAGGTTGTTCTTTGTGTTTTTCTCTTCAAACATAGAAAGCGGGGCAAGTTGCGAGTAGCGCAAATTTTTGCGTTCATAGGCGTCCATAACACCTTGGCCAAGCATTTGCTCATCATTGCCCTCAGTCCAGACTTTACGCCCCTTCTTACCCATAATAATGGCTGTGCCTGTATCTTGGCACATGGGCAAAACGCCGCCAGCGGCAATATTGGCATTTTTTAACAAATCATAGGCCACGAAGCGATCGTTATCGGTGGCTTCAGGATCGTCTAAAATTTTGGCCAATTGTTCCAAATGGCTGGGGCGTAAGAGATGGTTGATGTCAGAAAATGCGGCCTCTGATAAAGTACGTAAAGCCTCAGGATCAATCTTGAGGATTGTATTGCCTTCAAAATCTGAAGTGGTGATAAAATCGCCTTCGATTTTACGATAGGGCGTATCATCTTTTTGAAGGGGAAACATTTGGGTGTGTTTATAACTCATTCTGCCAATCCTATTTAATAAGAGACTATCGCCATTAAATGTGTACGCATTTATGACGATTTTCGCATTTTAAACAAGTAAATTATCAAGATTTACAGTCTTAAACGATTTAACTTATGAGTTAGCCGCATAGCATTAACTGGATTCATTTAAATGAGAAGTATTCGCGTAAATAAAAGAATCTAGAGTGGCGTTTTGAATTCATATAAACGCATTAAGCTATAATGATCTTAACGCTTGCGTGTGCCACGGCGTTCACGCTTTGGAGCATCCTCGGCACTCACAGAAGGAGAATTTACCATAGGGCCAATGGTTGCTGTGATTTGGTCTAAATCTGGGCGTTCGCGCTGTTGATGTTCGTCAATGGCTATGCGCATTGCAGCTAAATGTTCAGGTGAAGTGCCACAGCAGCCGCCTATGATATTGGCGCCTGCATCTACTGCCAGTTTCACATAATCTGCCATAAGCTCAGGTGTGCCAGTATAAGTAACATTATCGCCTTTTACCTGTGGAATGCCGCAATTGGCTTTTGCCACAACGGCACATTCGTGAGGGGTTGAAGTCATATCAAGAATAGAGCTTAACAAATCCGATGCGCCAACGCCGCAATTTGCCCCAATGGCAATTGGGCGAGGGGACATTTCCATGGCTAGTTTGCCCATTTCAACAGGGGGTAACCCCATCATGGTTTTGCCAGCAGTATCAAAGCTCGCTGTAAAAACAAGCTCAAGCCCCACAATCTCTGCAGCCTTTTGTGCAGCAGCAATTTCTTCTTCAGATGACATGGTTTCAGCCCATGCAACATCAGCACCGCCAGCTTTCATGCCTTCCATTTGTTCAACAAAGCTTTCAACGCAAGTTTCCATGGTTAGATCGCCCATCGGCACGAATAAATCACCAGTAGGCCCCACAGAGCCTGCAACAATCACCTTGTGATCTGCATTATCAGCAACTTTACGTGCAATTTCACAACCTGCTTTGTTTAATTCAAAAATACGATCTTCCGCATTGTGTAATTTCATGCGGTTGCGGCTACAACCAAAGGTGTTGGTTAAAATAATATCTGCTCCCGCATCCACAAAACTTTGATGCAGAGCTTCAATTTTTTCTGGGCAATCCACATTCCAAAGCTCAGGCGCATCACCAGAGGTTAATCCCATATCAAACAGATTGGTGCCTGTTGCACCATCAGCTAATAAAATGCCTTTTTCGTTTAATAGTTCGGACAATGGATTAGTCATTTAGGACTCGCTTCTATGATGTTATAAATAGGTTATAATGATATAAGGAAATCTTTATATGAAATCAAGGTGGTGTTTAAGATTAAAAGATTTAACCACGCCAACGCTTATGTAGCCATAGCCATTGTGCTGGATATTGTTGCACCCAGCGCCCTACCACATCATTGATCATTTGGGTGGTTGATTGAATATCAATCGCCCCATCTGTTGTGCGGGGTAGGGTTAGCGCATCTTCAATTTCAATGCGGAAACGCCCATTAGGCAGTCGTACGGTGCGTGCTGGGTAAACCTCAATGGGGTCAAATTGACGTGCAAGCTTTGCAAGCAGAGGGTTGCCTTTAGTTTTTCGTCCTAAAAATTCAATGTCTTGACCTCTGCCGAAATATTGATCCACCAAAATTCCGATGGAATTACCTTTTTCAAGACTACCAGCCAATGCCCAAGCGGCACCAGCGCGCGATGGTACATGATGGCCTTTATCTGTTTGACGGGCAGCTAAGAGTTTTTTGGCCAGATATTTGTTATTCGGTGGACGAAAAAGCGCTGTTACTGTTAAGCCATAGGCGGCTGCACCAACGGGTAAAATTTCCCAATTGCCTGTATGGCCTGTAAAGAAAATTACTGGCTTTCCAGTATCGCGAATGGCTTTGAATTTTTCGACACCTTGAACTTCAATACGGCCTTGATTGGGGTTTTCATCATCAAAATCAAAAATCTGATCAAGAAAAATATATTCTGCTGAGGTGCGGGCAAGGTTACCCCACATCTCCCTGACGATCTCATCAACTTCTTCTTTTGATTTTTCAGGGAAGGCTAGGCTTAGGTTCTTATGGGCTAAATTAGAGCGCGGCAAAAAGCGTCCGATTTTCCGTCCAATACGCTCTACCATATTAATGGACCTATCGGCTGGCAATCGGCGCAGCAAGCCCATTGCGCCAAAGATCATTTGCGCCTGCACCCAATCATTGCCCATTTTAAGATGAAATAGGGTTTTATAAAGCCATTTATTCAAGGTTGTTTCGCTTTGATTAGTTTTTCACACGCATGATGATTTTGCCCACCACTTGGCGGCTAGCCATACGTTCAAGAGCGGTTTCCACATCACCAAATTCAATTTCGGTATCAATGACAGGTTTTACTTCACCACGCGCCATTTTTTCCATAGCATTGGCCATATTTTCCATGCGACAACCAAAAGAGCCTAGTAATTTCAATTGCTGTTGAAAAAGCATCATCAAGTTGGTTGATTGAGAAACACCAGAAGTGGAGCCACAGGTCACCAAGCGCCCGCCGCGTTTCATGGAAAACATAGAGCCTTCCCATGTATCTTTGCCCACGTGTTCAAAAACAACGTCAACGCCTTTTTTCTTAGTGATTTTACGGGTCACACCTTCAAAGCGATCCGTTTTATAGTTGATCACATGATCCGCGCCTAAATCTTTACAGGCTTGAATTTTATCGTCACTGCCAACAGTTGTGATTACTTTTGCACCAATGCGTTTTGCCAATTGAATGGCCGCAGAACCAATGCCAGAACCACCAGCATGGATTAGAATGGTTTCCCCTGATTCTAATTTGGCATTGTCAAAAAGCATATGTTCAACAGTACCAAATGTAACAGGGGCAAGGGCAGCGCTCACCGCATCGCAACCTGGAGGTGCTGGCACAAGTAAGCGTGCTGGCATGTTAACCCGTTCAGTTGCAAAGCCATCAAGATGGAAACCGTGAACGCCTGCAACATGTTCACAAAGATTGTCTTTCCCTTGGCGGCACGGCTTGCAAAGACCGCATACTTGTGCGCCATAGATGGAAACTAAATCGCCAGTTTTTAAGCCACTTACACCAGAGCCAATGGCGCGCACAGTGCCAGAGGCCTCCGCGCCAACGGTAAGAGGTAATTTACGCTTAGCAAAAGCCATACCACGCCAGCCCCAAACATCAATATGATTAAGTGCAACAACTTCAATATCCAATTGCACTTCACCTTCGCCCGGTGCTGGTGGTTCTGGAACATCCATTGTGGTTACGGTTTGGTCTTCGATTAATTGTAAAGCGCGCATTTTCAACTCTTAAATTATTTATAGGATTGTTGGCTCTTTTATAGAAAAGCGTGGTGCATTTCTAGTAGTTATTTGCCATAGCCATCTAAGAAATGCATTTTATTGAAGAAATAATAAAAATAGAGTATCGTTTATGTATATTTATGTAATTTTTATTTAATTTTCTTTTTGGGGAGGAGAGGGATGATTAAAATACCGAGTAAAATAGATGTGCAACCATCTATTTCATGGGAAATGGCCTTTGTATTCGCAAATTTCTCATTATTTTCATATGATGATGAGAGCGGAATTAAAAGTAAACTTAAAAATACAGGGTTTGATCTTAAAAAATTCATTCAAAAATCTGCACGGGATAGGAATTGGCTTGGACGACGGAAAATTGAGTGTTTTGTTGCTGCTGATGAAGAATGTAAGACTGTAGTTATTAGCTTTCGAGGAACAGAAAGTTTTTCTGAAGCAACTATTTCAAGTACATCTAATAAGTCAAAATTTCATGGCATTTTAAGTCATGATGGCTATGTTAAAGCTTATGGAGTTATAAAGGATAGTCTTTTGGCTGTTTTAAATAATTGCGTTAGTTCAGATACGGTTATATATTTTACAGGTCATAGTTTGGGTGGTTCTTTAGCGCAAGTGGCAGCACTTGATTTAAAGGAAATATACTCAATTGGTGGGATTTATACCTTTGGGCAACCTAAAGTATTTAAATCAGATCCGCATATCAGCAACAATTGGTATATTGTGCATAAAAATGATCCAGTACCGGAATTGAATCCAGCTTTTAAACATTTTGGCAGATGCGGGCAATTGGGTACCCGCAGTTTAGAACCAACGGGTATTGCTTTCATAGATGCAGGAAAATATTGGTGGTATGCATCTTTTGGGCATCACAAGAATGTTAACTATATCAAAGAAATAAAGACTAAAATTAACAGTAGGGATGTTAATCGGCAGTATGCGGAGATATTTAATCAACCCAATATTGCTTGATAAATTTAAGCAATGCCCATAACGAGACAGGCATTTTGACCACCAAAGCCAAAGGATGATGATAATACCGTTGCCACATTGGTATCACGTGCCACATTTGGCACCACATCCAAATCAATATCAGGGTCTGGGTTATTGTGGTTAATGGTCGGTGGAATACGACCTTCCATAAGAGTCATGATAGAAAACACTGCTTCAATTGCGCCAGCGGCTGTTAAAGTATGGCCAATCATCGACTTGTTAGAAGATATTGGAATATTCTTTAAATTGCTGCCAAAAACTGCGGACATGGAATTGAATTCCATACGATCATTTTCTGGGGTCGATGTGCCATGAGCATTGATATATGAAATACCATCAACGCCGACACCTGCGTCTTGTAGGCCATGTTTTACGGCTGCAATGATGGGTGAGCCATCGGGTTTTGCGCGGGTGCGGTGGAAATCATCGGCCTTTTCACCACAACCATGGATGATTGCTAGAACTTCAGCGCCGCGTGCCGTTGCGCTTTCAAGAGATTCTAACACCAAAGCGCCAGAACCCTCTGCCATAACAAAGCCGTCGCGGTCTTTTGAAAATGGTTTGGAGGCTTTTGTCGGGTCGTCATTTTGTGTGGTTAATGCGGATAGTAATGAAAAGCGAATAAGACTCTCAATATTAACAGAGCCATCTGTACCAATGCAAAGTGCTGAATCAGTTTCGCCACGGCGAATGGCCTCAACACCCAATTGAATTGCGGTCGTGCCAGATGCGCAAGCCGTTGATAGGGAAATAGGTAAGCCTTTAGTGCCAAATTCGCTTTGTAGATTATCAGCGATTCCACCAAATTGCAGCAATTCATAGAGCGATTTATGGTTTTGACGCTTTGCACCTGCGATTAGACGTTCATAACCTGAGCCACCAAGATCTTGAGTTTCTTGGTGAAGTTTAAAGCGGTGTTGCCATTCCATTTCAACAGGGGGAGATGCTAAAAATAGCGCACCAGGAAAATCATTGGTTGAAAGTCCACTTTGCGCAATAGCTTCAAGGCCGGAGCGTTTTGCCATTTCTAAAGATAGGGCGGGGGCTGACATGCCTGATTGTTTGGCGAGCACATCATCAAGGAAATCTACAGTACCAGCAACGGTAGTGCGCAGGCCTTCGGTTTCAAAGCGCTTGATGCGGTGAATACCAGATTGACCATTAATCAGTTTGCTCCAATTATCCTGACGGCCTTCGCCAAGGGATGAAATCACACCAATACCTGTAACGGCTACGATTGGGCGGGATTTATGATCACGATATGTCTGAACCATTTTATTCTCCGTGTGTGAGCATTAAGCTGGTCTAATTGCTTTTACTGCCTGCACTATAATTTTGTTACTTTTGCAAAACCTTCGCCGCGCCAGCTACCAAGGGTACTTACCAATACAGATTCTGGTGTGGATTTACTCGGTACTTCATTAGCACTAAATGCGGGATAAAAACTTTCATTAGAAAGCGCTATAGCCGCCAAAATAATGCCAGCAGGAAATTGTGCCTCTAGTCCATGGCCTAATAGACTGCCATAGGCGCGTTTTGCATTATCTGGAAGCAGTTTAGTCAATAGGGCTTGTTCAGCATCGGTAATTTGCTTCGTGCCGCTAGCGCCTGAAAGTACTGAGATCAATTCTTTGCTCTCATCTTCTATGAGTGGCGATAATAGCCCTTCAAGGCGATCAGCAAAAGCTTCACTTGTACGATTGCCATGATCAGCAACAACACCAGCAATTTTTGCATAGGGTGTTTTGCCCCGTGCTTTTGCATGTTCAGCGCTTTCAAGCACAAGAAATGCCCCAACACTGCCGCACATAATGCCACCGCCTTGCTCAGCACGAGACCAAACATCTGTCGGTGCTTTGTCCCACAACAGATGATCCAATTCAAAAGATAACATCATGTCGCTGCGTTGACAGCTATAAGCGCCACCAACAAGGGTGTGGGTGGATTGCCCAGATGCAATACGCGCACATGCGGTTTGAATGGCTGAAATTCCTGCACTTTCCTCTCCCATGAAGGTTCGAGATGAGCCAGTAACTTTATGTACAATTGAGATATTGCCAGCCAGCAGATTTGAAAGCTGGGCTAAAAATAGAGTTGGTCGCAAATCATTATAAAGGGTTTCGATGAGCAATTTATCTTGGTCTGGTTTGCCTGTGGCATTTTCCATGACATTGGTGTCAACTTCTACATCACGTTCACCACCGCCAGCAGCCACAATCATATCCATAGTGGCACATTGTTCAATGTCATCTTTTAGGCCAGCATCTTCTAGCGCAACGCCAGCACTATAAGTACCCAGTTGCTGCCAAAGATCCATTTGACGCTTATCGCGGCGAGAAATATGTTTTTCCCATTCTACTTCATATAGAGGGTGAATGGGGTAGGGCGCAAAGCTATCAACATCAACAATTGCAGCATTTTGTGGGCTGGTGGATAGGGTTTGCCAGTGGGTATCTGCACCTTCTCCTAAAGATGATACGAGGCCAACGCCTGTGATCCATACTTCTTGTGATGTCATTTTAAGTTACCCTATATGATCTGTAGTTTGCATTTATTATTTATTTAAAATTGCAGCTTAGTTATTAGCTAGGAACAAATTCAGCCTTCATGCCCATTTCTAAAGCTTGTTTCTTCATCATGGCACTAAAATCTTCTGTTTGCCAAGGAAGTGTCTTAAAAGTTAGTTGAGCATCGCAGATCTTCTTACCTTCAGACTTAATGGATGCTTTGGTAATAGCAAAGCCAGAGCCATCATGCACCATAACGGCTTCCATCTCAAGCGGAGTTTCAGGGGCTACAAATGTTCTTAGTTTACCTTCTTTAACACCTGCTAAAAATGGCATTTGCTCAAAACCAGTCGTTGCTAAGACCAAATAACCAGAGGTTTGTGCCATGGTTTCAATTAGTAAAACCCCAGGCATAAGCGGATGACCTGGAAAATGACCTTCAAAGATAGGGCTTTCCTGAGGAACTTTACTGCTAGCTGCTAGCTTGCGCTCAACTGGATCATATGAATTGATTTTGTCAATCATCTGAAAATATTCTAGCTGCATGGGATGCCTCTCTTTAAATTTGCCTTAAAACTAAAAAATATTCAAAGGTCGTTTGACCTTTGAATATTTAGGAAATCTATTAACTATCTTGTACAAACAAACTAAGTAATTGCTACTGTTTATCTTAAAATTCAACAAAGATAATTAAGCAGAGTTAGCTTTGATTAGATCGTCAATTTTGCCGCAAAGGTTTTTCATCACGAAATACTCTTCAGTTGAGGCATTGCCGTCATTAACTTCTTGTGTCCAAGACTCCAGAGGAATTTTAATGCCGAATTCTTTATCAATTGCAAAAACAATATCCAAGAAATCAAGGCTATCAATACCTAAATCGTCGATTGTGTGGCTATCTGGTGTAATGTCTTCGCGTGGAATTTCGCTGGTTTCAGAAATAATATCTGCAACTTTATCAAATGTATCAGACACTGTTTTATACCTCTATAATTAGTTGAATCTAGCGAACTTATAGAGTAATTTATCAAAAATAAAACCCCTAAATTCACGTTTATTAACCAAGTTTATAGGCTTGGCTATTTCTATAATGTTCTTTGTTTAGCGTAATTACGTTAACAAGAATTCAATATTTTGCTGTATACTTAAAAAAATAAGGTTTTTATGTGGTGTTTTTTAATTTAAGTATGAGTATTATATAGATTGGATTAAGATTTTTATTGGCACGACCTTTTAATTGCTGAAATCCTCACCTATTGATGGTAGATTAAATTTAAAGGGTATTTAATATAATGGGTAAAAATTTATGAGCGGCAAAAAGCGTCAACCAACACGGGTAAGAAGTTATTTCCTCACAGGTTTAGTGATTTGTGCACCTCTTGCAATCACCGCTTATTTAACCTGGACCGTGGTTGTATGGATCGACAGCTGGATTATTCCTTATATTCCAGCACGCTATAATCCAGATACTTATTTGCCGTTTTCTGTGCCTGGCTTTGGCCTTGTGCTTGGTTTGATTGCTATAACAATCATTGGTTTTCTGACTGCTAATTTGATCGGGAAGTCTATCGTATCTTATGGTGAGCGCATGTTAGGGCGGATGCCATTGGTGCGAAATTTATACAATGGTTTAAAGCAGATATTTCAAACGGTGCTTTCCGATAAAAATGATAGTTTTACGCAAGTCGGTTTGATTGAGTATCCCCGTAAGGAGCTTTGGGCGATTGTATTTATAGCAACAGATACTAAAGGCGAGGTGCAGTCTCAATTGGATGATAAGGAAGTGGAGCAAACCATTAGTGTATTTTTACCCACTACACCTAATCCAACATCAGGGTTTTTATTGTTTGTGCCAAAGAGCGACGTTATTTTATTGAATATGTCTGTGGAAGAGGCTGCTAAATTGGTTATTTCAGCCGGCCTTGTAACCCCTGAGCAGATGCGTAAAGAGCAAAAACTTGCGATCATTGAGAAAAATCACCAAAAAGATCGCGATGAGTAAGAAAAAATGCAGAAGCTGCTTCAAGCTTAACTGCATTTTTTTGATGTTCTTTTGTGCGTGTAGCGTTTGATGAGTTTACTTAAAACGGAGAATTGTTCGCGCAAGTTAAGGAAGCCTAGGGCAACGTTTTGAATTCATTCAAACAGACCGCAACGCTATAGACTATTTGTTAGCGGTAAGCTCACTCAATAATCTGTCCATATCTTGTTTCAATGAGCTTTCATTGTTGGATTTTACTTCAGGTTCAATTCCAGTTTCGGCTCCAGCTTCAACCCCAGT
>CAKMZG010000004.1:11678-29399 GCA_929200335.1 uncultured Alphaproteobacteria bacterium
ACCCCAGTCTCAGTCCCAGTCCCAGTCCCAGTCTTGGAGCTAACTTTGGAAGCATCGTCATCATTAAGGCTTTCGGTGAGGAATTTATCCATATCCATTGCAATGCTTTTCTCAAGATTTTCATTAAAAGAAGAGGCTTCCGGTGTGTTCTCAGCATTTTTTGCGTTATCGACAGTAGGGATGTCAATTGACTTGGTTTGATTAGCTGAAGTGCTTTTGGGTGCATCGGCTAAGTTCGGTGTTGTCTCTGATTTTGGCGTAGACAAAGAGGACGTGGTAACAGCAGTTTTAGAGGCTGATGAGGTATTAGGTGCAGTTGAGACCGTTGCTGGACTTGGTGAGGTTGGTGAGGTTGGTGAGGTTGCACTAAGTGTGTTCTCTGCTGTGATTGGTGCTGTTGCAGCATGTGTTGCAAGTGCAGTTTTTGTATATGTGGAATTATCTGCTGTTTGCTTATCATTATTGCGCAATGGCATGGCAGCTGCAGTGGCAGGCTTTTCAACTGGCAATATAGGTTCTGCAAGTGGACGTTCAGCAAGGCGGGGGCTATCTACGCTATTGTTTAATCTTGTTTGAGAAGTTGTGATATTGCTTTCTACAATCAAGTCATTGCTGCCACCAATCATGACTAGATGCTCAGTATGATCGCGTTTAATTAGTACCAGTTGCCGAGTTTGATCAACAGGTAGGGCATCAATGATAGAAAGGCGCTTTTCTATTGTTGCATTGCTTTGTTGTACTTTATTGCCAAATAATTTGCGGGCAATAAAGTAAAGTACTAATAGAGCTACAAAAGTGCCTAAGGCAATTAAAATATAAATTATCGTCGTTTCGGTCATTGTTATTCCTACCATGCATTTAACTTCATAATTAATGTAATTCTATCTTAGTTTGCATTGGGCGCAAATGATTTTTGAAATCATTGTTAATAAATGCCCTAAAATTCTGGCTTGTACCTAATTTTATGCTGATTTTTTTTATGCCTTACATGATGTTTTATCATGCTGTAGTGTTTTTATATCAAAACAAGAATGGGGTTCCCAACTATAGCAAATTAAAATTGAATTGCTCCTGAGGTAACCTACAGATAATTATTAAAAGTACAAGTCTTGTTGTTATTCTTGGTTTTTGGTGGATTAGTTGTATTTTATTTTAGAAACTTATGATTTTGCACCGCGCTTTAACTATACTTCTTAAATGAAATATGCAGAAATGATTCTGCCATCATATAAAATTGTTTAATCGTAAAGCTTTAAGTCGTTTATATGCTTTGCTTAACGTTTTGAAATGTTGCAATTTTATGTGATATTGGCAAGATTTGATTATTAAAAATTGAAAATTCTATGCTCAAAAGACTGGAAGACAGCAATAAGTTAAATAACAAGCCCTTAGAACCGGTGGTTGCCTATGAAGGGCGCACTCTCGGTATGGGTTTGGTTTGGGGGCTTGCCCTATGCTTTGTGGCTATTGCTGTGCTGGTTTTATATTTGCCAAATGAGTTTGCTAGGCCTTTAACTATGGGTTTCTTGGGGCTGTTGGCTATTATCGGTGTATTCTTTTGTTTTGCATTCGCTAGTGGTTTTCTTAATTTTGGCACCCAGCGGCGTAATAATGATTTTGCTCAAGCATTCATAGATGGCATGTCTGAGGGAGTGGTTGTCACCGATAAGGGGTGCAAGATCCGCTATGCCAATCAAGCTTATTTTCAAATGACCCACGAAAACAATACTCAAAACGCTGGTATTAATAAGGGGCAATTAATTGACGATAAGGTAACTGAAACTACTGATGCTCTCGCCTCTGATATAGGCTATGATGTTCAAACTTTAGAGCAGTTCTTTGCTAATGATATGGTAATTGCTAATCGCATTTACGGACTGGAGCAAAAGGCACTAAAGCTAAGTGGTAATCAAACTGTCTATGATGAGTTTTGCGTACAAAAGGGTTTTTCTGAGGACGAGGCTTACAGCCCTTTTACTAAAGCGGCGCAAAAATGCTGGTATGCCGTTAGTGCACGGGCGATGCAATTTGATCCTAAAGAGCCTTTGTTGATTGTATGGCAAGTGCGTGATGTTAGCGAGAAACGCCGCCATCAAGAATTAGCATTTCAAAATTTGCAATATGCAATAGATTATCTTGATCATGCCCCAGCTGGCTTTATCGCTTGTGATAATATGAATAATATAGCCTATATGAATGCGACTCTTGCGGATTGGCTGGGCATTGATTTGGCTCAATTTCAACCCTACCAAATGAGTATTGAAACTTTGATTGTAGGTGAAAATGCCTCACGTTTAAATGCGGTAAAAGCTGAGGCGGATGAAGAAAAAATAGTGGTTGTTGATCTTGATTTAGAGAAAACAAACGGCCAAATCTTGCCGGTTCGACTTTTGCACAAAATCATATTTGATCATATGGGGCAGCGTAAGTCTTCTCAAACCCTCGTGTTAAATCGTATGAAGGGGGCTGAAAATGATATAGCGCTTCGTTTGGCTGAGATCAGATTTACTCGCTTTTTCAACAATACGCCCATTGCTATTAGCTCGCTATCTGCAAGTGGTGCGATTGTGAATACCAATGCAGCTTTTATGAATTTGTTTGGGCGCGGTGGTGAGATTAATGAATTGCACATGGGGGCATCGCTATTTGATTATGTGGACGAAAAACACCACGAGCGCTTGTACTCAGCCTTAAAAGCTGCGCAAAATGGACAAAGTACTATTCCACCCATTGATACGACACTTGCTAAAGATGATGGCGTTGCAATTCGTTTTTATATCTCAAGCATGGGTAATGATGAGGGGGAGCAATTAGAAGAGGGTGCTGGGCAATCGCAAAACTCTGATGGTGAGTGTGCAATATTATATGCTGTTGATATGAGTGAGCAGCGTGCACTTGAGGCGCAATTTGCCGAAAGTCAAAAAATGCAAGCTATTGGTGAATTTGCTGGTGGCGCTGCGCATGATTTCAATAATTTATTGACCGCTATTATTGGTAATGTTGATCTGTTGTTGGAGAAAAATAGTGCCAGCGATCCATCTTTTATCGAGCTTAAAAACATCAAGCAAAATGCCAATAGGGCAGCTAATCTTGTGCGCCAATTACTTGCTTACTCTAGACGTCAAACTCTGCGTCCAACGGAATTAATATTGCCTGATGTTTTTGTTAATTTTGATGATCTCTTGCGTCGTTCTATCAAAGGCAATGTGGCAGTAGCTACGCATTTTGATCGCAATCTATGGGCTATTAAGGCAGACCTTAATCAATTTGAGCAGGTGATGTTAAACCTTGGGATTAATGCGGGCGATGCTATGTTGGAAACAGGGCGTAAATCAGGCAATAGCTTTACCATTGAATGCAAAAATTTAGCCAATGAAGATATCCATAATTGGTATAAAGCTCAAAGCTTTAAACATACGCCGATGGCTCTGCGCAAAGATGAAGTAAATGATTTTGTATTGCTTGAAGTCAACGATAACGGCCCTGGCATGCCTCTAGAAGTGATGCAAAAGATATTTGACCCCTTTTATACTACCAAGGATGTGGGTAAAGGCACAGGGCTTGGACTGGCTACAGTTATGGGGATTGTTAGCCAATCAGGCGGCTATATTTTTCCGAAAAGTGAAGCGGGTGAAGGCACTTCATTTATGGTTTTGTTTCCACGTTTTGTTGCTAGTGAAAATGAGCAGGTGGAAGTTACTAAAGTTGAAGAAAAACCGCGTGATCTTACTGGAAACGCAAAAATTCTATTGGTTGAGGATGAAGATGGGGTGCGTGCCTTCGCGCTGCGGGCTTTAGAAAATCGTGGTTATGAAGTCTTTGAAGCGGAAAGTGGGATTGAAGCGCTTGAGATCATGGAAGAGCATGGGGATGATATTGATTTGGTCGTATCTGATGTTGTGATGCCAGAGATGGATGGTCCGGCGCTCTTTGCTAAATTGCGCGAAAAACGCAAGGATTTGAAATTCATTTTTGTGTCTGGCTATGCCGAGACTGCATTTGATAATGGCTTGCCGGAAGAAGATCGAGACAAATTTACATTCTTGCCGAAACCCTATACGTTAAAGCAATTGGCAACTATGGTTACCGATACTTTGAACGGTTAGAGCTTATTAACTTTGAATGGCTTCATTTAAACCCATTAATTTTTTATCGCGCTAGCGCGTGTAGCATTTAAGTGGATTCACTTAAATGAGAACTATTCGCGTCAATTAAGGAATCTAGAGCGGCATTTTGAATTCATACAAATGCATCAAGCTCTAGTTGTGATCTTTCATTAGGTTGTCCATTCGAACCGAACTATGCTGATTGGAACTATCAAATTTCAACAAGCATGGAGCAGTCCGAATGAACATTCATAAAAATGTACGTCTTACCCCCATTCGTCGAGAGGAAATGTGTCGCCTCATTGTAGAATGTGGATTAAGTAAAACAAAAACAGCCTCGCAATTTGGTGTAAGCATCAAAACTGTTAGTCGCTGGGTCAAACAGTTTGTCTTACACGGTGCCAATGGCATGAATGACCGTTCTTCAAGGCCTCATCACAGTCCACGTCGTACAGTTAAATCGATTGAGCGTGCTATATCCCAGCTCAGGCTCAAGCGGTTTTGCGGAGCTCACATTGCCAAACAGGTTGGCGTTTCTGCGGCAACTGTTAGTCGGGTTCTTAAGCGCGCGGGATTATCCCGAATGCGCGATCTGGAGCCAAAAGAACCCGAACGGCGTTATGAACATGCTGCTCCAGGAGACATGATCCATCTCGACATTAAAAAGCTTGGTCGTTTCAATAAGATAGGACATCGCATTACGGGCGATCGACATAAACAGTCAAACCAGCGTACGAATGGCACAGCACCCGGCTGGGAGTATGTGCATGTGTGTATTGATGATCATTCAAGGCTTTCATTCAGCCAAATTCATCCAAATGAGAAGGCGGTTTGCGCTATTGCTCATCTCAAAGCGGCCGTTGCATGGTATAAACGTATGGGAATTGAGGTGAAACGTGTCATGACTGATAATGGAGCTTGTTATAAATCACATGCCTTTGCAAAAGCTTGTCGAAAACTTGGAATCAAACATGTGAGAACAAAACCCTACACACCGCGCACTAATGGAAAAGCTGAGCGCTTCATTAAAACAGCCATTAATGAGTGGGCATATGCAAGAGCATATAACACCTCAGACCAACGGGCAGAAAATCTCAAAATATGGGAACATAATTATAATTGGCACAGACCTCATGGTGGTATAAACTATCAAACACCAATCAGCAGAGTATTAAAAAACGGGAACAACCTATTGAGGTTCCACAACTAGAGCATTGTACTCTAACTATAATTACCTTTAACCCGCTCTTTGGTTGGGTCGAAATGTGGAAATCTAACAACCTCGGCTTTAAGTCTTTTTTGTTGACCATCTAATTGACCAATTTCAAGTTTTGTGCCTATTTCAGCATGCGTAACATCAAGACGTGCAAGCGCTATAACTTTTCCTAAGATAGGTGACTTTATTGCAGACGTAATTTCACCAACTTGTGCTTTACCTAAGCGAACACAGTCACCCGTTGCAGGTATAATTCCGCTTTCAATATCTAGCCCCACCAACTGCTTTTGTGGGTGAACTTTACGCTCTTCAATAGCAGAACGGCCAATAAAATCATCTTCCATAGATTTTAATGGAACGGTAAAGCCTATTCCTGCTTCAAACGGATTTGTCTGGTCACAAAACTCATATCCTGCAAAGATTAATCCAGCCTCCACCCGCAACATATTTAGAGCCTCCAAGCCAAGAGGAACCATTCCCAAAGGTTCGCCTGCTTGCCATATGGCGTCAAAAATTTCCACTGCATCCTTTGGATGACAAAAAACTTCATATCCTAATTCGCCTGAGTAACCAGTACGGCTAACCACACAAGCTGTGCCATTAAAATCTCCCAAACGCCCAATGGAAAATCTAAACCATGGCAGTTCTTCAATCGTGGCTTGAGTAGGTGGTGTCCAAATTATTTTAGATAAAATTTCAGATGATAAAGGCCCTTGTACTGCAACATTACAAAGTTGATCTGTTGAATTTCTAACCCAGACATTCATATTTTGTTCTTGAGCCTGTTGTTGCATCCAAGTGATACTATCGTCATTGCCACCTATCCAACGAAAATTAGTTTCGCCCATTCTAAAAACTGTACCATCATCGATCATACCGCCATGTTCATAACACATGGCTGTATACACAATACCATTTATTGCCAATTTTTTCATATTACGCGTAACACATAATTGCATTAATTTTTCGGCATCTGGCCCTGTAATTTCTGCTTTGCGTAATGGCGTTAAATCCATTATAGCGGCTTTTTCACGGCACGCCCAATATTCTTTCAAGGCGCCATGATTGGTCATCGTATTCGACAACCAATATCCATTATATTCTATAAAATCACGGGTGTGACGAGCAAAGCATGAGTGGAAAGCTGTTTCTTTTGTTTGTTCCATATCGGCCTCGGGGGATTTGCGCCATCCAATGGATCGCTTGAAAATTTCAGTTTCACTATAGGTTCTGACTTGAATGTCTGTTGGGTTCCAGCCATTTGCAGGATCAACATCACATGGACAAGCAGTAGAAATACATACCAAATCTGTTAATGCTTTTAGCATTACATAATCACCTGGCCTAGACCAAGGATCGTCCATACCAATGGCATTGGTATCATCCAACATGGTGTTAAAGAAAAAATTAATAGCAGGCCAACCGCCCCGTTCTTTCACATTAAAATCTACTAATTCTCTATTAATATTGTCAGAACAATTCACATGTCCAGGATAGCCTAAATCTTCATAGTAGCGAGCTGTACATGCCAAGCCAAAAGTATCATGGCGTCCACAGGTATCTTGGATAATTTCAACCAAAGGCTCATAATCTGATGAAAAATATTTGGAATAAATACCTGGTGTTGGGTAAAGTGATCCCATCAAAGAGCGTGTTGTTGTTGGATCAATTTCGCGTTCCAAACCTTTATCAAGTGCACGAAGAGAAAAAGCTTGGAAATCAGAGCATTCCCTACCCTTTACATCTAAAATTTGGATGTATTGACCCGCGCGCACTTCATAGGGTTTAGCTTCACCCGGCATAATATTGACATCTATTATTGGGCTAGCCAAAGGTTCCGGCGGACCCAAATCATTTTTAGCATTAGCAGGATTAGCACGTCTAATATATAATATAATATCAGTTGCTGTGCTATTGGTTTCAGGTAGCATCGGCTGTGCTGGTGCGCCTGCTATAATCATACCATCCACTTCTACGGCAAAGCTTTTCATATCTCCTGATCTAGAACCATTTTCAAAACATTTTATTGCCTCTGCTTTATCCAAGTCAAAACCAAATGTTTCTAAGGCTCGTTTAACCTGTTTAGCAGTTGGCTTATCGCTTGATAAAATTGAAATTAGACCTGTTGCTTTACCGCAAGATTTTATTCCTAAATATGATGATAATGACTTGCCATAGGTATCAAAAAATACTAGTTCAGCTGGTTGCAAACCTTCTTTATCAAGAACAATTATTTCATCTCCTTGATAGAGTTTTAGAATTCGCGAGCCACCTCCAGGAATAGGATGGCGCTCAACACCATTTGGCAAAATTGGCAAGCCTGGTGTATAGACCCCTGCTCGTTCAAAGGGCACTTCAAAAAATGTTTGATTCATATTTCACACTCTTCAACAGTTCTTTTATTCCACACCTAGAGCAGCTTTTCGCTCTTTTGACCATCGAGTAATCATATGATCAATCATCAACCCCATGAAGGCAACACAAAGCCCTAAAACCGTACCCTTGCCAACATCAGCAGCAGAAAGTGAACGTTGCAATTCTTGTCCTAAACCTTGGGTTCCAATAAAGGCCGCAATAATCATCATAAATAATGAAAACATAACCGTTTGATTAAGACCAATCATAATGGTAGGAACAGCCAGCGGAAGTTTAATATTCCATAGACTTTGCATTGTAGTTGCACCAGACATTTGCCCAGCCTCTAACATCTGCGTAGGCACTCCGCGTAATCCCTCAATAGTATAGCGTGCCATAGGTACCATACCTGAGACAACGACGGCCCCAATTACAGCTACATCGTTAACCCCAAACAACATAACTACCGGAATCAAATAAATAAAACTTGGAAAGGTTTGAGCCGTATCGCATATTAAGAGCACCTTTAACGCACGTTTTTCATTTGCTGAAGCCCAAATTCCAAGAGGTAAACCAATCAAGCAACAAACAAAAACTGAAAAGCTCACCGTATAGGCTGTAATCATTGATCTATCCCACCAAGAAGACATACCAATTAATCCAACATAGGCTAAACAAACCAAACAAGAATATAGTTTTCCAACACGCCAACCCAAAAATCCAAAGAAAGCCAATACACTCCAAAAAGGCAACCATAAATAAAATTCTCTTAAAGGAATTAAAATATTTACTATCAAAAATGCTCGTAACCAATCAGCAGCAGGTTGAACAAATCTAACAAACAGATCTAACCAATCATCTAAATATTTTGCTATTGAAAAAGCTTGAGTGCGTTTTATTTCATGAGCAATTGGAATAAAATAAGCCAATATAAAGGCCACTGCCATAAGACCTAACCAAATTAGTAACATCTTGTTTCGCACTGCCCAAGATGTGCCGCGTTCAAAGTGTTCAGGCTGTTTTTCCGCCCAAGCTTTTGAACATCTGTCCAGGGTTATCGCCAACAAAACAATAGTCACTCCAATTTCAAATGAGCGGCCAATCTTTAAGGCTTGTAAAAGCTGCAATAATTTTTGACCGAGACCAGGCATACCAATAAAGCTTGCTAAAACGACCATCGCCAAACATTGCATAATAACTTGGTTTACGCCTATTAAAATTTCTGTTCTTGCTGTGGGTACTCTAACTGACCATAGTAATTGCCGTTTTGTACATCCCGACATTTGGCCACTTTCAATAACTTCCTTTGGCACTTTTTTCATACCCAACAAACTCATACGCACCATAGGAGGTACAGCAAATATAATAGTCACTATTGCCCCTGCTTTCGGTCCAACGCCAATGAAAACAATCACGGGAACCATATAAGCAAAATGAGGATAGGTTTGTGCTAAATTCAAAATAGGACTTAGTATATTTTCAAAATTTTTATACCGCCAAGCTAAAATGCCCAATAGTAAGCCCATAACGATAGCTAATGGAGCGGCAACCACAATCACAGACATGGTTTCCATCGTCCATTTCCATTGCCCCATTACAGCAACCCAAACAAAGGTGCCGCCTGCCAGAATACCTAATTTCCATCCTCTTAAGGCATAGCCTGCCATAAATGCAGTGACAGCAATAACAGTCCAAGGAATAGGTCCAATTCTTGGCCATCTACTTTTGCCATATAAAAGATTTGCAGTAATATCAAGAAACCACTCAACACCACTTGCAAATAATCGCGTCAGACTTTTCAATCCAAGATCTTCAGAAATGAAATTAAAAAAAGCATTGATCCAATCAGCGAAAGGCCAGACTAAAAAATTTGGCGGCTTACTAAGCCATACTGGCAAACCCGCACCCATCGTCCATGATATAAATTTCAAAATAACTAAGGCAAGTGCTAACATCCATAGCACAGTGCCTAAATTAAAAGATTTTTTTACCAACAAACCATTTGAAGATGAAAGGTTGAATGCGTTCATTTTGAAGCTCCATTGTGAGATCCAAATAATAAATCAAGAGCTTTTTTACGATTTAATACCCCTATCAATTTACCTTTACCACTAACAACAGGAATATTAGTTCGTTCATCTTCAACCAATTGACGTGAAAGTTCCAAAATGGTGGCATTACCATCAATAGCCTCACCAGAAACATCCTCATCAGCAATTGGGTCAGCTAAACCGCGTGCATGAACAATACGGGATTTTTCAATATCTTCTATGAACTTTTTAATATAATCTGTAGCAGGATTAAGAACTATTTTATCCGCTGTATCACATTGTTCTACAACCCCATCTTTCATAATTGCAATTCGATCAGCTAATCGTAAGGCTTCATCAAAATCATGAGTAATAAAAACAATAGTTTTTCCCAGCATTTCTTGTAAACGCAAGAATTCATCCTGCATTTCACGACGAATAAGAGGATCAAGCGCAGAAAAAGGTTCATCTAAAAACCATATATCAGGCTCAATGGCTAGCGATCGCGCGATACCTACTCTTTGTTGTTGTCCGCCTGAAAGCTCTCGCGGAAAATAATCTTCACGGCCTTGAAGATCAACAAGTTTAATCACTTCCATAGCGCGCTCACGGCATTCATGTCTATCTTGTCCACGCATTTCTAAAGGAAATGCAATATTATCAAGCACAGTACGATGAGGTAAAAGGGCAAAATTTTGGAAAACCATTCCCATTTTATTTCGGCGTAATTCAATTAATTCTTTTTCATTCATCTCCGAAAGGTTTTCGCCTTCAACTAAGATTTCCCCTCCCGTTATATCAACTAAACGAGATAGACACCGAACTAAAGTGGATTTGCCAGAACCTGATAAACCCATAATGACAAGCATTTCCCCTTTTTGAATTTCAAGGGAAACATTACGAACAGCCGATATATATCCATCTGCTCGAATTTCTTCAAAGCTAGCATTGGGATTAACTGTTTTCATATAACTTTCAGGATTAGCTCCATAAAGTTTCCATATATTTTTACACGAAATGACTGGCGTATTATTTGTCATATTTTTTCTCCCCAATATACAGCCCCATAAATTGGGGCTGTAAGCTAGTCCAACACTCTTATCTAGATAAATTAGACAAGACTTATTTTAACCAACCACTCCAAACGCTCTCATTGGCTTTCAACCAAGCACTGGCAGCATCTTCTGGCTCCATCTCATCAATATCAACCAATTTTGCCATTTCAGCAATTTGTGGATTTGTGAAAGAAATTTTAGTTAATAGCGTATGAGCTTTAGGCCATTTATCTTTCATACCATCCCATGCTGCTTTTTTAAGATAGCCTGTTGCTGGGTTACCGCAATCATAAGTCTTATCAGGATTTGGCCCTACGCTTGGGTCTTTATTACAGCCTTCAACCCACTTTGGAAATTCCACAAATTCACCAGGATAAAGTGCTTCAACAAAATTTGGTGTCCAGTTAAAAATAACAACAGGGCGTTTTGTTTTCTCAGCTGATGCAAGTTCAGCCCAAAGAGCCGCTGCAGAACCAGCATTAACCACTGTAAAATTAATATCCAAAGCGTCAACACGTTCTGCATCATGTTTTAACCAATCAACTGGCCCACCTAAAAAGCGGCCTTTATCACCTGTTTCTGGCGTTGCAAATTTTGCCGCACATTCATTTAGTGCTTTCCAATCCGGAAGACCTGGGCAGCTTTCTTTTGTCCAAAGAGGATACCACCAGTCTTCGCGAGTTACCGCATTATGATCGCCCGCATCATGTATGCCGCCTTTTTCTAAAGCTGCATTAAAAGAAGCGCCAAATGCACCTTCCCATACTTCAAGTTCTAATGTTGCATCTCCTTGGCGAACTGCTTCATAAACAGCTTGACTATCTGTAGATACATATTCCACACTATTCCCTAATTTTTGAAATAACTGGCCTACAACATGGCTCATAACAATTTGGCTCGACCAATTATGAATTGGAATAATAATTGGATCACTGCTATCCTCCGCACTTGCTATCATTGGCGCAACGCTTAAAGCTAAACCAAATGTTAGTGCAGCAATAGCATTTTTAAAATTAGATTTCATTGAGCTTCTCCTCTTCACTCATTTTAATTTAAAGGGCTATCCCCTTCGGCTAAAATCAAACGCCAGAAATTTTTGGATTAGCAGTACAATACTCCCAATTGGCTGCAAAACTTAAAATAATTGTATCTGGATGAATGTTTGAATTGAATAATTGATTATGTGCAAAAGTTGATTGATAAAGTGGGTCAGTTTTTTCAAGACACTTAACATCACATAAAAGGTCAAAACTTTGACCAAAAGCTTCAAAAACTAACCGGCATTTTTCTGCATTTAAAATCTTTTTTGCCCCTTCAGAATTAGGAACAAAACTAGCAGTTAGATGATCGCTAAATTCATGAATTTTCTGATAATAATATTCAGAAAAAAATTGCAAAGCTTTTTCCTGTCGTTGTGCAGGATCAAACGTTTGCTTTGCCATATGCAACATTTCTGGAGTTTTTGAATAATCTTCAAGTTTATTAAATATTGTAGTAATTTAACCCAAAGGTTCCATATCATCATTTAGAAAAACATGAGGTTGAATTGCATCAATCGGGCGACCTTCAAATTCTCGAACACCCATTTGCCTAACCCTACACTGCCATCGCAAAAATGCTTTGCAAAGTGGATGTTCTAAATGTTCATCTTTATATTCCAAATTTTGTAAAGCCATGCCGCCCTTTAATCAATTTTGATTTAATACTATTTTTTGAAACAAATGCCTATCAATATGGAACCATGATAAATCAAATGAGTCAATAAATAAGAATGCTCCCTATTATTATAGGGAGCATTATTTTTATCTGCCAAATTTCATATAAGCCTTACGAAGAGCAACAAGCGGATGCCGATCTGACATCTGAAATTTTATTAAAAGCTCACGCGCAATCATATCACGATCTTGCTGATTATCGGGAAGTTCAATCGTATCAGGAATGGAAACCCACCCATTATTATTACGATCAAAAACAGCAGGCCTGCCATCTTCATATCCCATGTGCACATCTTCTAACCAATTAAGATCATCCCAACCCATAGTCTCCATATACTTTTTTAAGAATGGAGTGATACGGTCATAATCAGGCACCAAATTTACATCATATCTGTAACCAATATGTTGCCCAATTTCTTTTTCACGTTCAGACTCTAAACCATCAGCATCTTTTAAAAACTGGTCGACGTCTTTAATCTCTGAACCTCTATATTGTGTTCCTGCCATTTTAGCCTCCTATAGGTGATGATAATCTTCAATACCAACCGTATGGTTCGTACCTGCTAATGGCACACCAGCCATAGCAGAAGATTCCATTGTTAATGCTGCTAAGTCTTCGGGTTCCAGACTATGCAGATGTGTTTTGCCGCATGCACGAGCGAACAATTGCGCTTCAATTGTTAAAGTATGCAAGAAATTATAAACACGTTCTGCCGCTTCATCAGGATCAAGTCGCTTCCGTAATTCTGGATCTTGTGTTGCAACACCAACAGGACAACGCCCAGTATGACAATGATAACAATAACCAGGATCTGCACCAATTTCCTCTGGATAGTTTGCTGCTTCAATGTCTTTATTACAGTTTAGAGCCATCATAACAGAATGTCCCAATGCAATCGCATCAGCACCTAGAGCAATAGCCTTTGCAACATCAGCACCATTACGAATACCACCTGCATAAACCAGCGATATTTCACCACGTTTACCTAAATCATCAATCGCTTTTCGTGCTTGTCTAATTGCAGCCATTCCTGGCACACCAGTATCTTCAGTTGCTAGGTGAGGTCCTGCACCTGTGCCACCTTCCATACCATCTATATAGATGCTATCAGGATCACATTTTACAGCCATGCGCACATCATCATAAACGCGAGCAGCACCAAGTTTCAATTGAATAGGAATTTGCCAATCCGTTGCTTCTCTAATTTCTTGAATTTTCAAAGCTAAGTCATCAGGTCCTAACCAATCTGGATGACGCGCAGGTGAACGCTGATCAATGCCAGCAGGTAGGGAACGCATCTCAGCAACCTGATCAGTAACTTTTTGACCCATCAAGTGGCCACCAAGACCAACCTTACAACCTTGCCCAATAAAAAATTCGCAACCATCAGCTAGCACTAAATGATTTGGATTAAAACCATAACGCGATTGAATACATTGGTAAAACCATTTTGAAGAGTAACGACGCTCATCAGGGATCATACCACCTTCACCAGAACAGGTTGCTGTACCTGCCATGGTTGCACCACGTGCTAAGGCTGTTTTTGCTTCATAAGACAAGGCACCAAAACTCATCCCTGTGACATAAACAGGTATATCTAATTCAAGAGGTTTTTTAGCACGAGGCCCAATGATAGTTTTTGTTTCACATTTTTCCCGATAACCTTCAATCACAAAACGAGTAAGTGTACCCGGCATGAATGTTAGATCATCCCAATGGGGAATTTTTTTGAACAGTGAGAACCCACGCATACGATAGCGCCCAAGTTCTGATTTGATATGGATATCATCCATTACTCGTGGTGGGAAAATAAAACTATCCCCAATACGATTGACGTCACGATCCAATGGTTTTTTCTTCGCCATATTATTTCCTTCCTTCAACATAAAACCGACTAAGAGTCGATTTCACTCCCTCAATTCTAAATGATAAGTTTTTTCTCATTTGCTTCAAGATTGTCATAATTCCACAATTGCTTACCAGCTACGATTTTAGTAAAATGATCAACGCCCTGTTTTGGCATCATATCATATTGTGTTAATTTTCGAGTAAGCCATGCTTTATCCAAATCTGTAAGTTCAGCTTCAACAGCATCAACACCACAAGATTGGATTTCACCACCGACAAAGATTGTACCATCATACATACTATCACCAAGATTTTTGCCAGCATTACCGCAAACAACCATGCGACCACGCTGCATCATAAACCCAGAAAGAGCACCTGTATCACCACCGACTAAAATGGTGCCACCTTTTTGGTCAATACCAGTACGTGAGCCAACAGAACCTTTACAGACTAAATCTCCGCCACGGATGGCTGCGCCAAATGTAGAACCTGCATTTTTTTCAATAATAACAGTACCGGCTAACATGTTTTCACCACATGACCAACCAACACGACCATTAACACGCACATTAGGGCCATCAATTAACCCGATTCCAAAATAACCAAGTGAACCTTCAAAAATCATGTTCAATTTGCTTAAAATGCCAACGCCCAACGAATGTTTACCGCGAGGATTTTTAATCACAATTGTGCCATAACCTTCTTCCATTAAGGCACGAATTTTTTCATTAGCCTCTGTGGTGGTCATATCATCAACGTCAAGCTCTGTCCGTTTATTAAAATCAACCACGGGCGCCCAAGGATATTCAAATCGCTCTTCTTCATCAGGGTTGAACTCAATCGCCATTGCTCGACCAGTTAATTGGTCAGTACGCATACCCAGCGCTGTAACACGCTCTTCTTGGGTCATTTCATTAAGTTCATTATCGCTTACGCTTGCCATACTCGAACCTCCTCATCATAAGGGTCATAGGTATCAATTTCTTGCGGTAAAATTGCACGAATAGAAACTTCTTCAGAAGCCATCGCAATTAGATTGTCGCTTTCATAAAGTACCAAAGGCTTTGCAGCCATAGTATCCTTTGCCATACCCAATTGATCTTTTGTTGCAACTAGATAAGTAAAAACGCCATCAATTTCATTAATTGAACGACGCAAACTATCTTCTAAAGAAACACCATCTGCTAAATTATGTGCTGTATAAACAGCCAATAATTCACTGTCACAATTGGATTGGAAACGATGTCCAAAACGTTCCATTTGACGGCGCATGATCCAATAATTAGTAATCTGGCCATTATGCACAACTGAAACATCATTATATGGAAATGCCCAGTAAGGGTGAGCAGATCTAATATCAACATCAGATTCTGTTGCCATACGTGTATGTCCAATAGCATGGGTGCCTTGGAATGAGTTTAATCCGTATTGTTCACTAACGACTGTTGCATCACCGAGGTCTTTAATTAACTCAAGACCATTGCCTAACGACATGATTTCAACACCTTCAATAGCCTCAATATGTCTTGCCATAGCTTCCATATCATCAGCTTGTGAAATGGTAAAACGATGTGCATAGTCAGTTACTTGTTCACGAGAATTAACTGTTACCCCATGTTGCTTAAGACGCGCTTCTACCAATTCAAGACGCTCTGCTACGACATCTTTCATTTCAAAGCTTTTTGACATATCTTCTTGCTCTGCTAAGACAAAGCGCATGACGATCTCATCATCTTTACCTTGCCCATAAACCGCATATCCTGTGCTATCGGGACCACGATGCTTTAGAGCTTGCAACATTGAAGTCATTTCAGACCCAACATTTGAACTCTTACCTCTATGAATGAGGCCAGCAATACCACACATATGATACTCCTTTTTAAGTTGTAGATTTCCTGTAAAGCGGTGATAAAACAACACCACTTTGTGACTAAATTAAATTTTTAAAAATCCTATGGAAGGCATTCCATATAGGTATCTGTGTCCCAATCGGTTACAGTTGCCATGAATGTTTCCCATTCGTCGGATTTATATTCATGATAAAGGCGATACATTTCACCTGGCATTCCACGTTGAACAACCTCATCATCTGCTAATGCTTGAAGAGCCTCACCCAATGACATCGGTAGCTTTTTAACCTGCTTGCCAGCTTCCATCGCATCATAAATATTGCGTTCTTCTGGCTCACCTGGATCCAACTTATTTACAATACCATCATCAGCAGCTGCCAGAATTGTTGAACCCATAATATAAGGATTAACCATACTATCTACCGAACGATATTCAAATCGACCAGGAGCTGATACTCGCAAGCCAGTTGTACGATTTTGGAAACCCCAATCAGCAAAAACTGGGGCCCAAAAACCTGTATCCCATAAACGACGATATGAATTTACTGTTGAACAACCAATTGCTGTTAAAGCCCGCAAATGATGCACAATACCACCAATGGCTTCTAAACCTGCTTTTTGCGGCATTTGTGGATCAGAACCATCCGGCATAAAGGTGTTATCTCCACCCTTCACATACATGTAATTATCTTTCATACCAGGCAAGGCTTTTGGATCATTGCCAGTACGACAGAATTCATCTTCACCACCACGCCACAATGACATATTATGGTGACAACCTGAAGCCGATACACCCATGAATGGCTTGGTCATAAAGCAGGCTATTAAATCAAACTCACGCGCTACTTGAGCACATATTTGACGATAGGTAGTAAGCCTATCCGCATTTCGCAATACATCGTCATACATCCAGTTAAGTTCTAATTGACCCGGAGCATCTTCATGATCACCTTGAATCATATCCAAACCCATAGCCCGAGAATATTCCATAACTTTCATATAAACAGGGCGAAGGCTTTCAAATTGATCAATATGATAGCAATAGGGTTTTGAAAATCCACCGTTAGGTTTACCATTTTCATCTTTTTTAAGCCACATCATTTCTGGCTCAGTACCAACACGCAGGCTCAAACCATTATGCTTATCTTTAAATTCATCATGCATACGACGTAGATTGCCTCTACAATCAGAAGTTAAATAACCACCTGGATTTTCGCGCTCTTCACGGTTTCTAAACAAAGTACAATAAAACCGCCCTACCCGTTTATCCCAAGGCAACTGCATAAATGTTTCTGGCTCAGGAATTCCAACTAATTCAGCTGCTTCTGGACCATAACCAATATAATCGCCCGCACGATTCAAGAATAAATTTACGGTAGCACCATAAACCAATTGGAACCCTTTTTTTGCAACAGCCTCCCAATGGTCGGCAGGAATGCCTTTCCCCATAATTTTACCCGTGATAGAAACAAATTGAAGATAAAGATATTCTATCCCCAATTCATCAATCATCTTTCGGACTTCTTTGACCTTTTCATCACGCCC